>JBKOWB010000246.1:0-12857 GCA_046724195.1 Actinomycetota bacterium | reverse complement strand
CCGTTGGCCTTCACGGTGATGGTGATCGGGTCCCTGGTGACCAGCGGGCGGGTCCCCGGCGACGTGGGCGCCACCATGCTCCGCCTTCACGCTCCGGAGTCGCTTCACCTCTAACATTTAAGAGCCCGAACTGAACCGCTCACCGTCGATGCCCCGTAGATAACGATGCTGCAACTCCGGCAGCCGACGAAGCGAAGGAGCGGTGCATGTATCGACGCAGGACGACCGGTCGGACCCGGAAGCTGGTCATTGGCCTAGCGGCAACCGCGCTGGCGGGAGGCGCGTTCGCCATCAGCACGGGAATCAGCAGCGCGGGCGAGAACTGCGCGGGCCTCGACCAGGCCCTGCAGAACAACCTCAACTTCATCGCCGGCCAGCGGGCGAACCCGGACGCGCTGTCCGGCGCACGCATCGCAAACCGGCAGGCCGTAGTCGACCTCATCAACCAGCGCCGCGCCGCCGGCGGATGCACCGGAAACGTGCAGGCCCAGCCGCCAGCTCAACCGGCCAAACCGTCCCAGCCGGCACAGCCGGCCCAGCCCGCGGCACCACCGGCAGCCAGCCGGCCGGCGGCTCCGCCGGCCGGCAATGCCGGAGGGAAGGGCGTCGTCTGCAAGGGCTCGACCGTCACGCTCTCCGGTGAGGGCGGCGCGCCCGCCGCATCCAGTGGCACCTTCCCGATCGGCACCACGCTCAAGGTCACCAACCTGGACAACAACAAGGCCATCACGGTCAAGGTGACATCCCCGTCGGGCAGCTGCGTCCTGCTCAACAATGCCGCCTTCGAACAGGTCCGCGAACCGGGCAAGTTCCTCATCCGGAGGGCCGTGATCGAACGGGTGGGATGAACGGGGGCGCACCCGTTTCGGCCCGGGCCGGCCCATCGGGGCTGGTCCGGGCCGCTTACTAGCCGTTACGTTCGGACGATGACGGTTCCCGCACCGCGAAGCCCCCAACCGGAGGCCGCGATGTCGCTGCGCGGGCTCGTCAAGCGCTTCGACCGCAAGATCGCCGTCGCGGGCCTCGACCTCGACGTTCCGGCCGGCTCGTTCTACGGGCTGCTCGGCCCGAACGGGGCCGGCAAGACCACGACCCTCTCGATGGCCGTCGGCCTGCTGCGGCCCGACGCCGGACGGGCAATGGTCCTCGGGTACGACGTCTGGACCGACCCGGCGGCCGCCAAGCGACTGTTCGGCGTGCTGCCCGACGGTGTGCGCATGTTCGACCGGCTCTCCGGGGCGGAGCTGCTGGCGTACCACGGGCTGCTCCGGGGCATGGACGCGGCGACCGTCGATCAGCGCTCCCGCGAGCTGCTGGACGTGCTCGAGTTGGGCACCGCGAACCGCACGCTGGTCGTGGACTACTCGGCCGGCATGAAGAAGAAGATCGGCCTGGCCTGCGCGCTGCTGCACGGCCCTCGGCTGCTCGTGCTGGACGAGCCGTTCGAGGCCGTCGACCCGGTTTCGGCGGCGCTGATCCGGGACATCCTCCAGCGGTACGTGACCGGCGGCGGGACCGTCGTCTTCTCGAGCCATGTGATGGAGGTCGTCGAGCGGCTCTGCAGCCACGTCGCGATCCTCGCGGACGGCGCGATCCGGCTCCAGGGCACGCTCGGGTCGGTACGCGGCGAGCGCTCGCTCGAGGACGTGTTCGTGCAGGTGGTGGGCGGGCGTATTGCGACCGGCTCCGAGCTCGCATGGCTGTAGCTTTCAAACGTGGTTCTCCGCGCCGTCCGAAGGACCAGGCGCCGGTAGCAGGCACGGCGTTCGTACGGCTCAAGGTGCGCCTGACGGTCAACGGCCTACGCGGCCAGCCCTGGCGGGTGGCGCTGTTCGTCGTCGGCGTCCTGCTCGGCGGCTCGTTCGCGGTCGCCGGCTACGCCATCTTCGCGATCCCCGGCCTCCTCGACGACGCTCCCACCGCCGGCATGCTGCTCACGCTCGGCGGTGCCGCGATCGTCCTCGGCTGGCTGTTCCTCCCGCTGGTCTTCTTCGGCGTCGACGAGTCCCTGGATCCGGCTCGATTCGCGCTGCTGCCGCTGAGCCAGGGCACGCTGATCCGCGGCATGTTCGTCGCCTCGCTCGCCGGCATACCGGCGCTGGCCACGCTGCTCGCGACGACCGGCATGGTCGGCACGGCCGTACGGCTCGGTGGGTTCCTCGCCGGCGCGGTCGAACTGGTTGGCGTCGCCCTCGGCCTGCTTCTCTGCGCAGCTGTGAGCCGCGCGGTGACCAGCGCGTTCGCCACCGCGTTGCGCTCGCGCCGGGCGCGCGATCTCGCCACGGTGCTGTTCGCGGTCGTGGCCGCGCTGCTGGGCCCGATCCAGCTCCTGGCGCTGGCCGGCGCGCAGCACGCCGACTGGGATCGGATCGCCGCTGTGGCCCGGTTGGTCGCGTGGACGCCGTTCGGCGCGCCGTACTCGATGGGCCTCGATGTCGTCGCGGGCCGGGGCTGGGCCGTATCGATCAAGCTGGTGATCGTCCTGGCCACCATCGGTGGCCTGCTGTGGTGGTGGTCCGTGACGCTGGAACGGGCGATGCTCGGCACGGCCTCGTCCTCCCGATCGTCGTCGGCGATCCGCCCCGGCACGCCGGTCTCCCAGCTGCTCCTGCCGTTCCTGCCGAGGACGCGATTCGGCGCGCTGGCCTCCCGCGAGGCCCGCTACTGGTGGCGCGAGACCCGGCGGCGGGCCAGCCTGATCACGTTCACGGTGGTCGGCGTGTTCCTGCCGGTCGTGCTCGCGGTGACCAGCGGCGGCGCGAGCGGCATGTTGGTCTTTGTCGGCGCGCTCGCGGCCGTCGGCCTGGTCAACCAGTTCGCGTACGAGGGCAGCGCCTACGCGGCCAACGTGACGGCCGGCGTACCCGGACGGGTGGAACTGCACTCGCGGGTCGCCGGCTACTCGTTGTACGTACTCCCGCTGCTGATCGCGATCGCGGCCGTCGTCGGTGCGGTGTCGGGCCGCCAGGCCGCGATCCCGTCCCTGGTCGGCACGCTGGTGGCGGCCTACGGCACGGGACTGGCCGTGGTCCTCCCGATCTCGGTCCGGGGCGGTTACGCCCTGCCGGACACGCCCAACCCGTTCGCGTTGTCCTCGGGCGGCGGCCTGGCCAAGGGTCTGGCGAGCTTCGGCGGCCTCTTCGCCTCGATCGTCGGCACGATCCCGATGCAGGTCGCGGCCTATCTACTGGGCGACGTCTGGCTCTGGATCGGGCTGCCGGTCGGCGTGGCGTACGGCACCGGAGCGTACGCGCTGGGCTCGCGCCTGGCCGGCGACCTGCTGGAGCGCAGGATGCCCGAACTACTCGCAGCGGTCACTCCCAACCGGTGACCCTCGCGCGTGGCGGGACAGAATTGGGGCGTGAATCCCGTTGAGCCCGGCGCGCAGATCCACTCCAGCGATCCCTTCGCGACCCCGGAGCAGGACAAGTCGCCCGTGCGGCGGCTGCGAGGGCGGCTCGCCTCCGCCGTCACGCTGTGGACCGCGCCCGGGCCCGCCGGGCTGACCGTCTCCTCGATGCTCGTCGCGGACGGGGAGCCCGGGCGCGTGCTCGGGCTCGTCGACGAGGAGAGCGACTTCTGGGACGCCGCCAGCCGGAGCCGGCGGTTCGCCGTCACGGCGCTCGGCACCGGGGATGAGTTGCTCGCCGATCGCTTCGCCGGCCTGATGCCGGCGCCCGGCGGACCCTTCGCGGCCGGCGAGTGGACGCCCACCGATTACGGGCCCGTGCCGAAGGACGCCGGCACCTGGGCCGGCTGCCGACTCGACGACTACCGGCCGTACGGCTGGGCGCTGCTGGTCGAGGCGACCATCGAGACCGTGCGGCTCGACGCCGCGCCCGTACCCCTGATGCACTTCCGCGGCCGGTATCAGCGGCTCGTCACCTAGGCCCGCTCGGCGCATTCAGACCACCACTCGGCGCAGTCCCCGACCGGCCTCCAGTGATGGGGCTCACTCCTTCGTACGGTGCCGGAAAGTCCGCCCCCACGAAGGTGGTGAGCACCCTTGTCGACAGATACGACCCCCACCGAGAGATACCTCGCCGTTCAACGATCCGAGGAATTCGGCGAGCTGCGCCGGAGACTGCGCCGATTCGTCTTTCCCACGACCGTCGCGTTCATCCTCTGGTACGCGCTGTACGTCCTGCTCTGCGCGTACGCACGGGGCTTCATGAGCATCAAGCTCGTTGGCAACATCAACGTCGCGCTTGTGCTCGGCCTTCTGCAGTTCGTGTCCACGTTCCTGATCGCCTGGTACTACTCGCGCTACGCCGCCGAGAAGCTGGATCCGATCGCCGACAAGATCCGCTCTGAGATGACCACGGCCTCTGAGGAGAGCGTGAAGTGATGGAGACGCACCTGCTCGCCGCGGAGGCGACCTCATCGACGACCCGCACCCTGACGATCACGCTGTTCCTGATCTTCGTCGCGATCACCCTGGGCATCACGGTCTGGGCGAGCCGGCAGACCAAGACGGCTACCGACTACTACGCCGGCGGCCGCTCGTTCTCTGGTTTCCAGAACGGCATGGCGATCAGCGGCGACTACATGTCGGCCGCGTCGTTCCTCGGCATCGCCGGCCTCATCGCCCTGTTCGGATACGACGGATTCCTCTACTCCATCGGCTTCCTGGTCGCGTGGTTGGTCGCGCTGCTGCTGGTGGCGGAGTTCCTGCGCAACTCGGGCCGGTACACGATGGCCGACGTGTTGGCGTTCCGGATGCGGCAGCGCCCGGTCCGGACGGCCGCCTCGGTGTCCACGATCGTGGTGTCGATCTTCTACCTGATCGCGCAGATGGTTGGCGCGGGCGCGCTGGTCTCGCTGCTGCTCGGCATTGGCCCGAACTCGACGTTCCTCGGCATGGACGCGGACACGGCGAAGGTCGCCACGATCATCCTGGTCGGCGCGCTGATGATCATCTACGTCACCGTGGGCGGCATGAAGGGCACCACCTACGTGCAGATCGTCAAGGCGTTCATGCTGATGACCGGCGCGCTGATCATGACGCTGCTGGTGCTCGCGCACTTCAAGTTCAACCTGTCCTCGCTGCTCGGCGCCGCGGCCGAGCGGTCCGGCAAGGGCGACGCGTTCCTCGAGCCCGGCCTGCGGTACGGCGTCGAGAAGGCGACCACCCTGGAGACGTTCTACAGCAAGATGGACCTGCTCTCGCTCGGCCTTGCGCTGGTGCTGGGCACGGCCGGCCTGCCGCACATCCTGACCCGGTTCTACACCGTTCCCAGCTCCCGCGTCGCGCGCAAGAGCGTGCTCTGGGCGATCGGCATCATCGGCACGTTCTACCTGTTCACGCTGGCCCTCGGCTTCGGCGCGGCGGCGCTGGTCGGCGGCAAGGCGATCAGCGCGCAGGACAAGGCGGGCAACACGGCCGCGCCGCAACTCGCCCAGGATCTCGGCGTCCGCTACCTGGGCGGCGAGACGGGCGGCGCGGTGCTGCTTGCGATCATCGCGGCGGTCGCGTTCGCGACCATCCTCGCCGTGGTGGCGGGTCTGACACTGGCATCGTCGTCCAGCGTGGCGCACGACTTCTACGCCAGCGTCATCCGGCGGGGCCAGGCGTCAGAACGCGACGAGGTCCGGGTCGCCCGGATCGCCGCGCTGGTCATCGGCGCGATCGCCATCGCCCTGTCGATCTACGCGCAGAGCCTCAACGTGGCGTTCCTGGTCGCGCTGGCGTTCGCGGTGGCGGCGTCGGCCAACCTGCCGGCGATCCTGTACAGCCTGTTCTGGAAGCGGTTCAACACCTCCGGTGCACTCTGGTCCATCTACGGCGGTCTGATCTCCGCGGTGTTCCTGGTGTTCTTCTCGCCGGTGGTGTCGGGCTCGGCCACGGCCATGTTCCCGCACCACGACTGGCACTGGTTCCCGTTGTCCAACCCCGGCATCATCTCGATCCCGTTCGGGTTCCTGTGCGGCTGGATCGGCACGGTTCTGTCGAAGGAGGACGACACCGAGAAGTACGCCGAGCTCGAGGTCCGCTCACTGACCGGCTTCGGAGCGCATTGAGTTAGTTCATCACGAGCGGGGGGGTCGGTGCGGATGAGCCGCGTCGGCCCCTCTCGGTAATCTGTCGACCATGGCAGTGACGCAGCGGTACGGCACGGGGCATCGCATCCTGGTCAGCGGAGGGGCGGGCTTCGTTCCGTCCCACGTGGTTGACGCGTTGATCGCCCGGGGGTGCGAGGTCGTCGCGATCGACAACTTCGTCACCGGCTCCCGGAACAACGTGGCCCACCTCGCGAACGAGCCGCGGTTCACGCTCATTGAGGCGGACCTCACCGAGGGTCTGCCGCGCCTGGACGGCCGCTTCGACGCGATCCTGCACATGGCTTCCCCGGCGAGCCCCACGGACTTCCGGAAGCTGCCGCTGGAGATCCTCAAGGTCGGCTCGATCGGCACGATGGGACTGCTCGAACGCGCGGTGGCCGACGCGGCCCGCTTCCTGATGGCGTCGACCTCCGAGGCGTACGGGGACCCGCTCGTCCACCCCCAGCCGGAGACGTACTGGGGCAACGTCAACCCGATCGGCATCCGCTCTGTCTACGACGAGTCGAAGCGCTTCTCCGAGGCCGCGACCATGGCCTACCACAGGTTCCACGGGCTCGACACGGCCATCGTCCGGATCTTCAACACGTATGGCCCGCGGATGCGCCCCGACGACGGCCGCGCCATCCCGACGTTCATCAGCCAAGCGCTGCGCGGCGCGCCGCTGACCGTGCAGGGCACCGGCGCGCAGACCCGGTCCATCACGTACATCGACGATCTGGTCCGCGGCATCCTGCTGCTGCTCGACTCGACCGAGACGGGCCCGATCAACTGCGGTACCGAGCACGAGATGAGCATGCTCGAGCTGGCCGAGCTCATCGTCCGGCTCTCCGGCAGCGATTCGAAGATCGAACTGGTCGAGCGCGCGGCGGATGACCCCGAGAAGCGCCGCCCCGACCTCACGCTGGCCCGTACCCGGCTCGGGTACGAACCCCAGGTCGGCCCGGAGGAAGGCCTGCGGCGCACCATCGAGTTCTTCGCCAGCTGAGCAATTCGCCGAAGTAGTGAACGTTTCACGAAGGGTAGTTGTCTCCCACCTTCGTGCCGAGCCGGCGTCGATGCACGGTATGCCCGCTTCGGTATCCGTAACCTGGCTGCATGTCTGCGACCACGTCCCCCTTCGGAAGCCCGTCCGGCCGGGCCTCGGTGCCGGGCACCACTCGTCCCTCGGGTCGAGCGGGCGTGTCCGGCGGCTACCGCGACACCAGCCACCGCGACTACCGCGAGGAGTGGCCGCCGCGCGGCTCGGCCCCGATCAACCCGGGCGGACCGCCGCTAGGCCCGGGTGGGACCGGACCCGGCCGGGCGTACCGGGGCAAGCGGAAGCCGCACTGGGGTCGTATCGCCCTGGTCGCCGGCATCATGATCGTGGTCGGCGGCATCATCGCCGCGATCTCGCTGTACGGCTACGCCTCGGGACTGGACAAGGACCTCAAGCGGACCGACGCGTTCGCCGACATCACCAACGGCCGCCCGGCCAAGACCGTCGACGGCGCGCTGAACATCCTGATCGTCGGCAGTGACTCGCGGGATCCGGACGCATCGGAAGCATCGGCCAGCAAGTGGCGCGCCGACACGCTGATGATCATGCACATCCCAGCCGACCACCACAGCGCCCAGATCGTCTCGATCCCGCGCGACCTGTGGGTGCAGGTCCCGTCCGCCAACAACGCCGGCTGCGACACCGGTAGCCGAGCGAAGATCAACGCCTCGTTCGCCTTCGGCGGCCTGCCACGCGCCGTCCGCACGGTCGAGTGCATGACGGACGTCCACCTCGACCACGTGGCCGCAATCGACTTCGGCGGCTTCAAGGAGGTCACCAACGCGCTCGGCGGCGTTGACCTGAAGGTGGATCAGACCATCACGTCGATCCACAAGCCGCACCGGGTGTTCACGAAGGGCACCATGCACATGAACGGCGACGAGGCGCTGGACTGGGTGCGCCAACGCAAGCAGTTCGCCCGCGGCGACTTCGCCCGCATGCAGCACCAGCAGGAGTTCCTCAAGGCGCTGATGGACAAGGCGGCCAGCACCGGGACGCTGAGCAACCCGGCGAAGCTGAACAGCTTCCTCAAGGCGGTGACCGCGGCGGTCACGGTGGACAACGACTTCTCGCTCACCGACATGGCGCTGCAGTTCCGCAACCTGCGCAGCGACAACCTCACGTTCCTCACCAGCCCCAACAAGGGCAGCCAGACCATCGCCGGCCAATCCGTGGTCATCTCGGACCGGGAGAAGGCACTCGCTCTCTATAAGGCGATGGCCGCCGACAAGATGGGTGAGTGGATGACCGCCAGCACGGGCGTCGTCGCTAACAAGAAGTAGGTTCTACGCTGGAGCTGTGTTCGGACCTCAGGTACCCAGCGTGACCCCCACTCAGATCGAGCCCGACGCCTACCTGCTCGACGTACGGGAGCCCGACGAGTGGGACGCCGGCCACGCGCCGGGCGCCCACCACCTGCCGATGATGGAGATCCCCGCTCGGATGGCCGAGGTGCCGGCGGACACCGATGTCGTCGTGGTGTGCCGCTCCGGTGCCCGCTCCGGCCGGGTGGTGTCGTACCTGATCGGCAACGGATGGGACAACGTGCGCAACCTCGACGGCGGGATGCAGGCCTGGGCCGCCGAGGGCCGCGACGTGGTCAGCGAGAACGGTCAGCCGGCCCGGGTCCTGTGAGTGGCGAACGACCGCTGGTGTTCGCCCATCGTGGTGGCGCCGACGCGTTGCCCGAGCACACGCTCGCGGCGTACCTGCGGGCGCTCGACGAGGGCGCCGACGGCGTGGAGTGTGACGTCCGGTTGACCCGAGACGGGCATCTGGTCTGCGTCCACGACCGCCGGCTGAACCGGACCAGCAACGGCAAGGGCCTGGTCAGCGCGAAGACGCTCGCGGAGCTGGACGCTCTCGACTTCGGCTCCTGGCATCCTTCGTCGGCGCTGTCGACATCGGAGGCGCCGGCAGACGAGCCGCCGGATCCCGACCTAACCCGGCTGCTCACGCTCGATCGGCTACTCGGGGCCGTCCGTGACTGCGGCCGCCAGGTCCAGTTGCTCATCGAGACCAAACACCCCTCACGGTACGGCGCAGAGGTCGAGCACCGCCTCGTCGACCTGCTGCGCCACCACGGGCTCGCCGACCCCAAGCCCGACGACCCGGTACGCGTGACCGTCATGTCGTTCGCGGCGCTGGCGCTGCGCCGCATCCGGGCGCTGGCTCCGGGCGTACCCACGGTGTATCTGTTGGAGATCTTGCCGCCCGGCGTCGGGCGCGGCCGGTTGCCGTTCGGCGCCCGGATCGCCGGACCGAGCATCGGCCTGGTCCGCGCGCGCCGCGGTCTGATCCCGGCGCTACGGGCCGCGGGCCTTCAGACGTACGTCTGGACGGTGAACGAGGAGTCCGACCTCGATCTGGTACTCGCACAGCGCGTAGGCGGAATCATCACCGACCGGCCGCGGTTCGTCCTGGATCGTCTCGCCGTGGGCTAATCTCACAATCGCGATGTGTGAGGTCTGCCACTGTTCGGCCGATTACGCCAAGATCCACGTCGACCGCTCTGCCGAAAACGCCGAAAGCGAGGCACACTCGCAGACATGCCGGAGCGACCCGACTACGCCGCGCTGACCCGGGGTCAGATCGCGGTCCTCGACCGGATCGACGCCGGCGAGGCGGGGCTGTCCGTACTCAGCCAGATTGTCCGCCTCGCCCACGACGTCTTGGGCGGCAGCGGCGCCGGCTTCGTCGAGTACAGCACGAGCCACGGCCGCGTCATCGCCGCGACCGGCGCCTGCGCTCACGCGCTGGGTCGCCGGGTCGATCGCGAGGACAACCTCGTGCAGGGCCGCCGGACACTGGTCGTACCGCTCGACGCGCTCAACGACGAGTTCGCCAGCCAGATCGGGCGCGGCGACCTGCGCCGCGTGCTCGGCGCCCGATGTGAGTCCGGCGACGCGGTGGTCGGGTCGTTGTACGTCTACTACGACGAGCAAGACGGCGAACTCGCAGCCGAGCATCACTCCGTTCTGGAGCTGCTGGCGGGCTACGTCGGCCGTCTCTACGGCTACCGCGACGGGCTGCCTGTGCACGGCGACCCCATCGACGCCACCGAGCAGGCGCGCCGGCAGGAGAACCGCGACCTCTGGGTCGCGGTGACCAGCCACGAGCTGCGCACGCCGGTCACGGTCATCAAGGGGTACGCGGACACGCTTACGAAACATTGGGACTCGCTCGGCGAGGAGGGCCGGCAGGAGGCCGTACGCATCATCGGCGCCCGCGCCGGCGAGCTGGCCCGCCTGGTCGACCGGCTGCTGTCAGCCACCAGCGATGACGGCGAAGTCGGCGCCGCGCCGGCCGGGCCGTTCGACATGGTCGAGGCGCTCCGGCACGCCGTCGACGAGCTACCCGCCGACCTCCGCCGCCAGCTCGTGCTCGATGGGCTCCCGGCGGAGCTGCCGAAGGCGTACGGGGACCGGGACTCGCTCGCCACCATCCTGACCGAGCTGGCCACCAACGCGCACAAATACTCGCCGCACAACACCGACGTGGAGCTGTACGCCGAGGCCGACGACCACACCGTCACGTTCCGGGTCGCCGACCGTGGCGTCGGCGTGAAGCCCGAGCACGTCGAGCGCGCGTTCGAGCGCTACTGGCAGGGCGAGTCCGGCGACCGGCGCCACCACCCGGGTGCCGGTCTGGGTCTCTACCTGGTACGACGGATCGTGGAGCGGCAACACGGCTGGGTGTCGCTGCGGCCCCGCGACGGCGGCGGCACCGTCGCGGAAGTCCGGCTGCCGCGCGGGTGAGGGCTTGAACAATACCGACACGGCCCGACCGCGATGTCCGGCCGCCCACCCCCTACTCTGATTCGCCATGAGCAAGCGTCGAAGGAGCCCGCAGACCGCGCCCAAGCGCCAGAAGGCGCGCGACATCTTCGTCGCCCGGCCGTTCCAGGGCCTGGCCGACGAGCCGGAGTGGATCGCGCTGCGCGAGCTGGTCCCGGCCGCCTCGGCGCCGTTGCGCCTCAAGGCCGAGTTCATCGACGGGTACGGGGACCGCCCCGTCACGCTCTCCACCGTGCTGCCCATGGCGTGGCCCGCGATGACCCGGCGGGACGGGCACGTGTTCATCGGCCTCCAACGGCACGTGCAGTCCGGCGACGTGTCCCGGGACCTGGCCGTGGCGATCCTGAGCGCGCTGCGTACCAAGCCCGGCGACACCGTCGCGGTGCCCGCACTGCCCGGCGAGGGCCCGCGCCTGCAAGACGTCCTCGACGACGGCCCTCTCGACATCACCATGCACAACGGCTTCGAGTACTGGCTCGACGCCGAGCAGGCCGAAGACTCCTCCGTGAAGGAGTCGCTCGAGCGGGCGAACGCATCGATCTACCCGACATCGCGGCTCGGCGCGGCGCACGCCGCCTACTGGTCTCGCGTGGCGCCGGAGAAGGGACACGTGCGCTGGGTGCTCCCCGACCCGGAAGACGTGGCGCTCGATGCGCTGGCCCGCCTCTCCGCGGCCGGAGACCTGCTGCTCGGCGATCAGACGAAGTTCGCCGGGATGTTCCGGGCGCACGGTCTGCTGGTTCCGGTCTGGGACATCCCCGGAGAGCCGGACGCCGCCGAATGGGAGGCGCCGCTGGCCGACTTCGCGAAGCGATACTCCGACACGCTCGCGGAGACCGGCCCGCTCGACGCCGCGGCACGCCGTGCCAAGCAGGGCCTGGTCGGTCGCCAGCTGACGCTGCGGTGACCGTGCACTGAACGCCTCCGCGCCGTTACAGTGCCGAGATGAAGCTGGACGAGCACTTCAGCGGTGACGCGCTCGATCCGAGCGTGTGGTTTCCGTACTACCTGCCCCACTGGAGCTCGCGCGCTGCGTCCGCCGCCACGCATGTCGTCAAGGACGGCGAGCTGCGCCTGAGCATCCCCGAAGACCAGCCGCTGTGGTGCGAGGGCGTGCACGACGGCCCGTTGCGAGTCTCGTGTATCCAGAGCGGCAGCTTCTCCGGCCCGGTCGGGAGCGCGGTCGGCGGCCAGCCGTTCAAGGACGGCCTGCTGGTCACCGAGGAGCAGGACGAGTTCTGGGGGTACACCCCGCTCTACGGCCACGTGGAGGTACGCGCGCGGGGTGTGATCACGCCCCGGTCGATGGTCGCGTTCTGGATGTCCGGTATCGAGGACAAGCCCCAACACTCGGGCGAGATCTGCGTCATGGAGGTCTTCGGGGACGCGGTCCGGGACGGCTCGGCCGTGGTGGGCATGGGCCTGCACAAGTTCCGCGACCCTGGGCTGACCGAGAACTTCTCGGCGGAGCCGTTGAACATAGACGTCGCCGAGTTTCACACTTACGGCGTCGATTGGCGGCCCGGCTCACTGACGTTCGCGGTCGACGGCGACGTGACCAAGCGCATCGCCCAGTCCCCGAACTACCCGGTCCAGCTCATGATCGGCGTCTTCGATTTCCCCGCCAAGGCGGACCCCCCGTCCACCGACGTCCCGGTCCCGGAGATGGTGGTCACCCACGTGATCGGCGACTGAGCTGGCTGGCCTCGCTGAGCTGGCTGGCTGAGCTGGCTGGCCTCGCTGTCGCTCGGCGGCTCGCGCCTGATAACCGCTCACTTGCCGCAGTCGCTGCGGTCGCTGCGCTCCCTCCGCTTGGTGCGGCATCTCACCGGCGGCGCTCGCGGAGCTGGCTGGCCTCGCTGTCGCTCGGCGGCTCGCGCCGGGGCGCTGGCGGCCAGCGTGAAGATCGACAAAATGCCGCGGTTCCCCCGTCGCACGCCATCGTCACGGCCCGGGTT
>JBKOWB010000032.1:0-13321 GCA_046724195.1 Actinomycetota bacterium | reverse complement strand
CGCCGCGGCCGCGTGGCGGCGCGGCGCGGGTCCGGCGCCGGACACCGACCAGATCGCCGGGGCGCGGAGGGTTCAGACCGATAGTTCACACGATCACCAGGTCTTTGAGCTGCTCGTAGCGGGAGTCGCCGATCCCGTCGACCTTCCGCAGGTCGCTGACCGCCTTGAAGCCGCCCTGTGCCTCGCGGGCGTCGAGGATGCGCTGGGCGAGCACCGGACCGACGCCGGGCAGCGTGTCGAGGTCGGCGAGCGTGGCGGTGTTGAGGTTGACCGGGCCGCCGGCCGGCGCCCCGCCCGCGGGAGCGTTCGCCGTACCGGTGGCCACGGCCATGCCGGGCGGCGGCGCCACGCCGACCAGGATCAATTCGCCGTCGACGACCTTGCGGGCGAGGTTCAGGAGCGCGACATCCACGCCCGGGTTCGCGCCGCCCGCGGCCTGCAGGGCATCGGCAACCCGGGACCCGGGCGGCAGGTGGACCAGACCCGGTTTGCGGACCTTGCCGCCTACCGCGACGACCACTTCGGCGCCGGCGGACGGTATCCCGGTAGCGGCGGGATGGTCGGCTCGGGCCGCACCGCCGGCCAGCCCGCCTGACGCGGCCGCAGGCTGTGGATCCACCGGCGGCACCGCCACGGGATCCACGCGCGGCCGTGCCCGCCACGCCAGCACGGCGGCGATCAGGACCACGACCACGGCCACCGCGGCTAGCGCCTTCACGCCACGCCGTCCGGGATCGAAGACGCTCAGACGTGCAGCCCGCGAGTCGAAGGCTCCGGTACCGGTCAGCGCGGCGCCCGGACGCGGCCACCGATCGCGCGGCTCCGACGACGACGCGGCCACACCAGACGACTCGGAATCGGGCGGGTCCGTACGATCGAGGTCGACGTCGTCGGGCCAGCTCGGAACGAGATCCGGCCAGCTCAGCGGGCCGCCGTCCGCTACCTGCCCGTCGAAGGACGAAGGACGCTTGGCGCCGAGATCCTGCCAGCTCGGCGGCCCGCCGTCCGCTGCCTGCCCATCGAAGGACGAAGGACGCTGCGCGGTGACGGGCAGGACCGCACGCAGCCTGGCCGCGACCACGTCCTCCGAGTTGATCGCATCTCGCACGCGCTGACCGTAGGTTCGCGCCGGCGGCCGTGCCCGAAGCCCTGTGGACAGCCGCGCATTGTGGACAACAACAAACGATCATCGCCGCGTGCTAGGGCCGAAATCGATGTGGCGCGTACCGCTGTCCGTGTTAGGGATTGACCGTGACAGCAACCATCCCCGAGCCCGCGCTCGCCGCGGCCGTCGTTGCGCTGCGCGCGGCCGGATGCGTGTTCGCGGAGGACGAAGCCGCCGTGCTCCGCGAGGCGGCCGCCGACGAGGGCGCGTTCGCGGCGCTGGTTCGGCGCCGCGCAGGCGGTGAGCCCCTTGAGCAGGTGGTCGGCTACGCCGACTTCTGCGGGGTCCGGGTGCGCCTGCGACCTGGGGTCTTCGTTCCGCGGATCCGCAGCGAGCTGCTCGTCCGGCTGGGCGCCGAGGCCGCCCGGGCCAAACCCCAGGCCGTCGTGGTCGACCTCTGCTGTGGATCCGGCGCGCTCGGCGCGGCCGTAAAGGCACAAACCCCAAAAATCATTTTGTACGCCGCGGACAGCGACCCAACCGCAGTAGCGTGTGCCCGCGACAACCTCGGAGACCGGGTCTACCAGGGCGACCTCTTCGAGGCGTTGCCACCACGGCTGCGGGGACGGGTCGACGTTCTGCTGGCCAACGTCCCGTACGTTGCGACCCGGCATATCCCGCTGCTGCCGGCCGAGGCACGCGAGCACGAGCCGCACACGGCGCTCGACGGGGGTGCCGACGGCCTCGACGTCTTCCGCCGCGTGGTGGCCGGCGCGCCACGCTGGCTCGCGCCGGGCGGCGTGGTGCTGTCCGAGGTCACCGGCGCGCAGGTGGCCGCGGCGACGGCGGCCGTGCGCGGGGCCGGCCTACGCGACAGCTTGGCGTACGACGACGATCTGGAGGCGACGGTGGTGATGGGCCGCCATTAGGACGTTCCGCGAGACCGGCGCGCTGCGATAAGGTCGGCGGCCGGTAGAGAGGAGACCGCCGCCGTGGGCCGGTTGCACAGGATCGCCCGGGCCCGGCTGGCAAGCCAGGTTATCCGGCGGCTGCGCCGCGCCGGGATGACCGACGCTCGTTATGACGCGGCCGCGTTCTCGGTGCGCTTCACGGCGGACGGCGACGACGTGCCCACCGTGATGCAGCTCGGGGGCCTGCTCGCGGACCGATCCGGCAGCCGGCGGGAGCGGCGGGCACGGACCGATCGATTCGTCGCCGGATTCTTGCGAACGCCGGGAGTGCCCCCCGACTGGAACACGGCGCGCCCGCTGCTGCGCCCCGTGCTGCGCGGCGGTACGCCCATGCCGGCCGGCATCAGCGAACCGCTACGCCGGCCGGTTCTGCAATACCTCGCGGAGTATGTCGTGATCGACCGGCCGGACACCATGACGTACGTGTCGCCGGACCAGCTTGCCGGGTGGGGCGTGTCGGCGGAGGAGGTGTTCGCGGCGGGGCTGGCCAACCTGTCCGGGGCGGTGCTGCAGAGCGTCGCGGACGAGCCAACCGTGGTGCAGTTCATGGACGACGGCGACGCGTACTGGACGTCGCACCTGCTGCTGGACGGCTGGCTGGGCCGGCTTGCCGGGCAGGTGGGCGGCGTGCCGGTCGCGTTCGCGCCGGAGCGCGGCTCGCTGATCGTGGCGGCCGACGGCAGCGCTCACCTGTCGGGGCTGTTCGCGCAGGCCGAGATGGCGTACACGAGGTCGCCCCACGCGATCAGCCCGATGGCGTACGTGAGCGACGAGCACGGTCATACGGTCCCGTACGCGGCGCCGGAGGGACACCCGATGCATGGCTGCGTGCGGCGGGCGGAGGCGGTGCTCGCGGTGACCGAGTACGCCCGCCAGGCGCAGAGGCTGGCCGGCGACGCATTGGAACTGCGGCTCGTCGGCTCGGACGCCGAGGGCTGGCGCACCCGGGCCATATGGGCCCGCGACGAGCCGGCTCTGCTTCCGCTGGCCGACGAGGTCCTGATCGGTGACACGGTCAGGCCGTGGGCGCAGATTCAGCCCGTCCTCGTGCCGGCGGCGGATCTCGATCCGCCGCGCTGGCGCGCGGAGCGCTGGCCAGAGCCCTGACGCCGCACACCTGACGCCGCAGGCCTGACCCCGCCGTACTCGGCGCGGAGCTGACCGTCGACCCGACTGCGCCGCTAGATCCGGCGGTGCACGACGACGCCGGCCACGCCCGGGCCGACATGGGCCGCCACGACCGCGCCGATCTCCGTGATGTAGCAGTCGCGGAGGCGGTCGCCCAGGCGCATCGACACCGCGTCGGCAAGCGCGCCCGCCCGGTCCGGCGCGCCCAGGTGGTGCACCGCGATGTCCACGTCGCCCTCGCCGGAGGCGTCGACGGCCAAGTCCACCAGCCGGGCGAGCGCGCGCCCGGCCGTGCGTACCTTGTCGCGGACCACGATCGCGCCGTCGACCACGTGCAGGATCGGCTTGACCGAGAGTGCGGTGCCGAGCAGAGCGGAGGCCGCGCCGATCCGGCCGCCGCGGCGCAGAAACTCCAGCGTGTCGACGTAGAACAGTGTGCTGACCTGCGCCGCATTGTCGACGGCAACCTGGCGTACGGAATCCAGCGACGCACCGCGACCGGCCGCCGAGCTGGCCGCCAGCGCGGCGAATCCCAACCCCATCCCGGTGGTCATGCTGTCCACCACCGCGACCTGCGGTCCGACCTCGTCGGCGGCGAACCGGGCCGCCTCGAACGTGCCAGACAGCCGCGACGACAGGTGCACGGAGACGATGCCGTCCGCCCCGGATTCCAGCAACCGCCGGTACGCCGCGACGAACTGTGACGGCGCCGGCCGCGATGTGCTCACCAGGAACCGGCGTGCGCCGAGCGCCCGAGCGACGTCGCCCGGC
The DNA here is from genome assembly GCA_046724195.1 of Actinomycetota bacterium. Taxonomy (GTDB): domain Bacteria; phylum Actinomycetota; class Actinomycetes; order Mycobacteriales; family Micromonosporaceae; genus Actinoplanes. The sequence goes on along the minus strand of JBKOWB010000032.1, from coordinate 9,346 downwards.
GAGATCTCCACGCCCTCGAGCCCCTCGGCGCCGTTGATGACCACGGTGAGCGGCACGACGGTCAGGTCATACTTGCCGCTCAGTTCGGCAGGCAGGTACGCGGTGGAGTCGGTGACGACCGCGACGGGCATGCGGGCACGGTAACCGATCTGGCGAAAGGTGAGCCGCGGAGCCCGCAAAACACGAGATGCAGATCCGCGTCAGCGGACGCTCACCGACGTGACGATGAACGGAATGCCCTGCTGGCAGGTGGTCAGCTGGGTTGGCGCGGCCGTTCCCACGACGGTGATCGACGCGCCGATCTGGGCCTTCGACCGCAGCGACGGGTCCTCGAAGAGGAGCAGGTGTGCCGGTCCGTTGCCGGTAAGGAGCAAGCAGTGGGGCTCGACACCGGCCGTGACGGTACCGGAGAGCGTCTCGCTGCCGCTGGCCGCGGGCGGCTTGGTGCCGGTGTGGTCCTCGCCCGGCGGCGCCGAGCCGGGCGTGCTCCCGGACGCCGAGCCGGTCGCGCCCGCCGAGGTCGAGCCCGCTGGGCCTGGCGCGCCTGCGGAGATCGACCCGCTGGCGCCGGGCGTGCCGGTCGAGGTCGTGCCGGTGGCGTCGCGGGCGCAGCCGGCGACGAACACGACGGCGACGAGGGCGGCGAGCACGCCACTGCGACGGATCTGCATGACGGGTTGGACGATACCGGCACCCCGCGGGTTCCGGGCGCTCACACCGGCGGCGGCACGGGCTTGTCGGAGAAGACCCCCGCGTTGTACGCCGCGACCTGCCAACCCCGCGCGCTGTCGTGGGTGAGGTCGACCCAGTGGCAGTTCTGCAGCGCCCGCAGCGTCCGCAACTGTTCGCGCGGCCAGCCGAGTAGGTGGCCGATCCCCTGCCGTGCGGCCGCCCCGTGGGTGACGACCACGACGGTGCCGCCGGGCGGCGCCATGTCGGTCGCCGCCTCTAGCGCCTCCCCGACCCGCTTACCCAGGTCGTCGAGTGTCTCGACGTCACCCCCGATGACGTCGGCGCCGGAGGTCCAGCGTTGGTACTCCTCGGGACGGGTCCGTACCACCTCGGTCATCAGCATGCCCTGCCAGGCCCCGAAGTAGCGCTCGCGCAGCCGCGGGTCGTAGTGCACGTGCAGGCCGGTAAGCGCGGCCAGCACGGCCGCGGTGTCGGCCGCACGTCGTAGGTCGCTGGCGACGATCGCGGCCGGCCGCAGCCGGACCAGGATCTCGGCGGCGTCGACGGCCTGCCGGTGGCCGACCTTGTTGAGCGGCACATCGCTCTGGCCCTGGACGCGACCTCCCGCGTTCCAGTCAGTGTTGCCGTGCCGCCAGACGATGAGCCGCCTCATGCGCTCCCCTCGCCGAGCCCGAGGCCGGCGCACGAGCCGCGCACGAGGCCGGCGTAGGAGGAGGGACTCACGCCGCGCCGGAGGAGCTGTCCGCCTTGACCATGTCGCGGTCGACGAACGGAATCGTGGGGCAGTCCTTCCACAGCCGGTCGAGCGCGTAGAACTCCCGTTCCTCGGCGTGCTGGATGTGGATCACGATGTCGATGTAGTCCAGCAGCACCCAACGCCCCTGCCGCTCGCCCTCGCGCCGGACAGGCTTCGCTTTTTCCGGCAGGTTGAGCAGGGCCTCCTCGACGGCGTCGACGATCGCCATGACCTGGCGCTCGTTGGCCGCGGAGGCGATCACGAAGGCATCGGTGATGTACAGCTGGTCGGCGACGTCGATGACGACGATGTCCTGCGCCTTCTTGTCGGCGGCGGCCTGCGCGGCCGTCATCGCCAGTTCAAGAGCGCGTTCCGTGACGGGCAAGAGCATCCCTTCGGTAGGTGGCAGGTGATATAAGCCTCTCACACCGGTGTGACTTTTCCGTGCGGCCGATACAGCCCGCGCTTGGCGATGTACTGCACGACGCCGTCCGGAACCAGATACCAGACCGGCTTCCCGGCCGCGACCCGTCCCCGGCAGTCGCTGGACGAAATGGCCATGGCCGGCACCTCGACCAGGGTCACGGTGTCGGCGGGCAGGTGGTCGCCGGAGAGCTCGAAGCCGGGCCGGGTGACGCCCACGAAATGCGCCAACGACAGCATCTCGAACGCGTCCTTCCACGAGAGGATCTTCGCGAGCGCGTCCGCGCCGGTGATGAAGAACAGTTCGACGTCCGGGCCGTAGACGGCGTTCAGGTCGCGCAGTGTGTCGACCGTGTAGGTGGGACCGTCACGGTCGATGTCGGCGCGGCTGACGTGGAAGCGCGGGTTCGAGGCCGTCGCGATGACCGTCATAAGGTAGCGGTCCTCGGCCGGGCTCACCGCACCCTTTTCGTACGGCTGCCCGGTCGGCACGAAGACGACCTCGTCCAAGTCGAAGCGGTCCTGCACCTCGCTCGCCGCCACGAGGTGACCGTGGTGGATCGGATCGAACGTCCCGCCCATGATCCCGATCCGCCGCTTGGCCATCCGGGAAGGATAGATCAGCCGCCCCGCCCACCCGCGTCTCGGTCGCGTTGATCATGAAGTTACTGCGCGCCGGAACCGGTTCCGGCGCGCAGTAACTTCATGATCAACCGGGATCGGCGGGCCGGGCGGCGGGCCGGGCGGCGGGCCGGGCGGCGGGCCCGGCGGTGGCTGAGGGCGGGAGGGTCAGGTTCGGGCCGCTAGGGCGCGGCGTACGTCGTCGTCGGCGTCCGTGACGACCCGGCGCAGGATCGGCGACAGGTCCGACCGTGCCAACAGCTCCCCGGCAAGGCGCCGGGTCCGCGGCTCCACGACCACGGTCGGGTACGCCCTCTGCGCCACCCGCTCCGCCGAAAAGCCGCTGCGTACCTCCATCATGGCGGGCATCTCGGCGAAGTAACGCTCGACGTACGGATCGGTCAGCGCCAGCTGTTCGGGGTGCCAGAACCCCGCCGCGGCGGATTCGGCGATCCGGTTCGACACCGCGGTGTCGCTGATCAGCGTGGCCCAGGCCGCGGCCTTGGCGTCGGCGGACGGCACGGCCGCGCGGCAGCGCGCCGCCCACTGCTCCCCCGTCGCGCTGCGGTCGGTCGCGAACTCGGCGTCGATCGCGTCCGGGCCGGCGGCGCCCAGCACCACCAGCCGGTAGAGGATCAGCCACCGCAGATCCGTGTCGACCGCGAGGCCGTCCGGGACCCCGTCACCGTCCAGCCAGCCGCGCAGCATCGCGATGTCGACGCTCGCGCCGATCAGGCCCCGGGCCGCGGCCAGTTGCCGGGAACCGCCCGCCGACGCCGCTGCCAACATCCGGTCGCATGCCTGGGCGATGAACTGCAGGGCGGCGGGCCGGGTCTCCGGCGTCGAGTACCGGTCCACGAGTCCGCGCGTCGTTTTCAGCACGTCCTCGACGATGACCACGTCGGTCTCGACCGGGAGCGCGGCGACGACCTGAGCGACCAGCTCGGCCACGGGCCGCTCGCCGTCGACGACGGCGTCCAGCGTCGCGGCCCAGATCACCGCGCGCGCCAGCGAATCGCCCAGCCGCGGCAGCAACAGCGGCACGGCCGCGAGCGAGTCCCCGTCCAGCCGGATCTTCGCGTACGTGAGATCCCCATCGTTGAGCAGCAGCAGGTCGGCGGCCCGCTCACCGAAGAGCTCGGGCACCGGCGTACGGCCGCCGTCGACCGCCGGGTTCAGGTCGATCTCGATCAGGCGCCGGCGCACCACGGTGCCGTCCGGACGATGGTCGTACAGGCCGATGCCGAGCCGGTGCGGGCGCAGGGTGGGGTGGTCCTCGGGCGCGGTCTGCACGATGGTGATGCCGGCGTACATGTCGCCGTCCCGGGAAACCTCGGCCCGCAGCGTGTTGACCTGGGCGCGGCGCAGCCAGGCCTCCGCCCACGACGAGAGGTCACGGCCGCTGGCGCGGGACAGGACGTCGAGCAGGTCGGTGAGCGTCGCGTTGCCGTACGCGTGCGTGGCGAAATGTTCGTTGAGTCCGGCCAGGAACGCTTCCTCGCCGACCCAGGCAACCAGCTGTTTGAGCACCGCCGCGCCCTTGGCGTACGAGATGCCGTCGAAGTTCAGCAGCGCCAGTGCGGTGTCGGCGACGTCCGTGGGCGCAACCGGATGGGTCGAGGGGCGCTGGTCGGCGCGCATGCCCCAGGCCTTGTCCCCCATCGCGAATCTGGTCCAGGTATCGGTGAATCGCGTCGCCTCGGCGGCCGTCCACGTGCCCATGTACTCGGCGAACGACTCGTTCAGCCATAGGTCGTCCCACCAGGCCATGGTGACCAGGTCGCCGAACCACATGTGGGCCATCTCGTGTGCGACGACGGTGGCGCGCGTCTCGCGCTCACTCTCGGTGACCGCGGAGCGGTAGACGAACTCGTCACGGAAGACAACCAGGCCTGGGTTCTCCATGGCGCCGAAGTTGAACTCCGGCACGAAGGCCTGCTGGTAGTGCCCGAACGGGTAACGCACGTCGAAGATCTCGTGGTACCGGTCGAGGCATTGCTTGGTGACCGTGAACAGCTCGCCGGCTTCGGCGTCAAGGAACTCCGCCTGCGACTGGCGGCAGTACAGGGTCAGCGGGATGCCGTCGTGCTCGTCGGTGCGCGCGTAGTACGGCCCCGCGATCAGCGCGACGAGATAGGTGGACAGCGGCTTGGTCGGCGCGAAGTGCCACCGGCCGTTGGTGGCGGCCATCGCTGGCGCCGCGTTCGCTGCGACCAGCCAGTCCTCCGGCGCATTGACACACACCGTGAACGTCGCCTTGAGGTCGGGCTGGTCGAAGCACGGAAAGATCCGCCGCGCGCCGTCGAGGAACACGTGGCCGTACAGGTAGACGTTGCCATCTGCGGGGTCGACGAACCGGTGCAGCCCCTCACCGGTGTTGGAATACGCCATCTCGGCCTCGACGACCAGCTCGTTCGTGGTGGACAGGTCGGTCAGCATGAGCCGCTCGTCGGCGAGGGCGTCCGGAGCCAGTGCCCTGCCGTTCAGCGTCGCCGAGATCAGCTCGGCCGGCTCGAACTCGACGAACGTCTCGGCGCCCGCCTCCGCACCGAAGGTGAGCACGGTCCGGGACCGGAACGTCCCGGCGTGTCCGGTGAGGTCCAGACTGATCTCGTATGCACCCACGTCGATGATCGCGGCCCGGGCGGCGGCCTCGGCGCGAGTCAGGGTCGGCATGCCGACAATGATGCCCGCCCCAGCGGCGTGACACCGTCCTCCGCGCGGCCGTGATCTTGCTAATCTTGGAGCATGCGCGTTTGCCATCTGAGCCGGTGGTCGCCCTGACGGGCGGCTCACCCCCTCGCGCATGACCCTTTCATCCGCGGCCGCCCCTCGCAGGCGGCCGTCGGCATGTCTGGCGGTGTCTGCACGGAGCGGTCTCCCCGTACCGCAACAAGGAGATCGTGATGACCATCACCGTAAGCCCATCGAGGATCAAGACCCACCGCCTCACCGGCCTCAAACCCACCGGCCGTCTGCATCTCGGCAACCTGCTGGGCGCCATTCGCCCGCTGGTCGCGGCGCAAGATCATACGGATTCGATCGCGATGATCGCGGATCTGCACGCGATGACCGTGGAGCACGACCCCGATCGGGTACGGGCATTGACGCTGGAACAGGCGACCGTGCTGCTGGCCGCCGGGGTGGACCCGGCGCGCACCGCGCTGATCGTCCAATCGCAGGTCCCTGAGCACGCCGAGCTGCACTTCCTGCTGGAATGCGTCGCCGGCCACGGCGAGGCGGCCCGGATGATCCAGTTCAAGGAGAAGTCCGCGGCCGGCGGCCCGGTACGGCTGAGCCTGCTCACCTATCCGGTGCTGATGGCCGCGGACATCCTGCTCTACGACACGGCCGAGGTCCCGGTCGGCGACGACCAGAGCCAGCACCTGGAACTGGCCCGGACCGTGGCGACGCGGTTCAACAGCCGCTACGGCGAGACGTTCGTGGTGCCCGAGGCGGTCAAGCCCGAAGGCGCCGCCCGGATCATGGACCTGGCGAACCCCACGACGAAGATGGGCAAGACCTCGGCGTCCCGCGCCGGCCGGATCGGGCTGCTCGACCCGCCGGAGGTGGTCCGCCGCACGATCGCGCGGGCGGTCACGGACACGGTCGGCCGGGTCCGTGCCGACCCGGTCGCGCAGCCTGGCGTGTCGAACCTGCTCGCCATCCTGGAGGCGTGCACCGGTCGCCCGGCCGGCGACATCGTGTCGTACGGTGCCCTGAAGGGCGAGGTCACTGGGGCGGTCGAGGCGGTGCTGGCGCCGATCCGCTCGCGCTACGCCGAGATCGCGAACGACCCCGGCTACGTCCGATCGGTGCTGTCCGAGAGCGCCGCGCGGGTACGCGGAACCGCGTCGGCGACGGTACGGCGCGCCAAGGAGGCGGTCGGCCTGGTCCTACTGGACTAAGACGCCCAGGCGCTTCTCGAAGCAGACGCTGAACGGGTTTCCCACGTACTCGCCGTACGCGGGGATCGGCAGGTAGCCGACGGAGCGGTAGAGGGCGATCGCCGAGGGCAGGTACGTTCCGGTCTCCAGCCGGACGACCGGCCGGCCGGCGGCCAGCGCGTCCTCCTCGAGCGCGACGACCAACTGCCGGGCGATGCCCCGGCCGCGGAACGACGGCCGCACGTACATGCGCTTGATCTCGGCGATGCCCGGCTCGAGCGGCTGCCACGCACCGCACCCGACCACCCGCCCGCTGAGCACCGCGACCAGATACGCGATGTCGTCGTGGGTCGCGTAGGTCTGCCCGTCGCGGCCCTCGCCGGCGTCGTGCAGCTCGCGCTGCTGGGCGACGATCAGCGCGGACAGCTCAGGGTCGAGGGCGGGGCGGTATTCGATCAGCACGCCGACACGCTAGGAGACGACCATTTCCGGATGGTTGCCGCAGTCTGGACGCCGCACTATTCGTCCGTGTCGTCCTTGACCAACACTGGTTTCGACGCATTGGCCATGGTGGTGATCGTGCCGTCGGCGGACATGTGCAGCAGTTCGTCGTCAGGGCGCTGGCGGCGTGCCTTGCGGGCGGCGAGGCGCTGCGCGGCGGTGGCCCGGCCGGACGGTTCCTCGAGGCGGGCGTCGGTGCCGCGTGGGCCGGCGACGTACTCGCCGGCGGTGGGCTGCCAGTCGAACTCGCGGTCGCCGATGCGTACCGGGTCGCCGGGCTGCGCGCCCTTCTTGGCCAGCAGGTCCTCGACGCCGAGTCGTTCCAGCCGGTCCGCCAGGTAGCCGACGGCCTCGTCGTTGTCGAAATTGGTCTGCCGCACCCAGCGCTCCACCTGAGTCCCGCGGACCACGTAGACGCCGTCGCCATCGACCTCGACCGTGAAGCCGGCGTCGTCGACCGCCCGCGGCCGCAGCACGGTACGGGTCGGTTCGGCGGGCGGGGCGGCGAGCCGGTTCGCGGCGACCGCTTCGGCCAGCGCGTACGTGAACTCCTTGAGCCCCTCGCGGGTGACCGCGCTGACCTCGAACACCTGGTAGCCGCGCGCTTCGAGGTCGGGCCGGACCATCTCGGCGAGCGCGCGCCCGTCCGGAATGTCGATCTTGTTGAGGGCGACGAGCCGGGGCCGGTTCTCCAGCCCGCCGTACGCGGCCAGCTCGGCCTCGATCGCCTCCAGGTCGGCGATGGGGTCGCGATCCACCTCCGGCGCTGCGGCGTCGAGCACGTGCACGAGCACCGAGGTGCGCTCGATGTGCCGCAGGAACTCCAGCCCCAGGCCCTTGCCGGTGGCCGCGCCGGGGATCAGGCCGGGCACGTCGGCGACCGTGAACGTGTGCTCGCCGGCCTGCACCACGCCGAGGTTGGGCACCAGCGTGGTGAACGGGTAGTCGGCGATCTTCGGCTTGGCCGCGGACATCACCGAGATCAGCGACGACTTGCCGGCCGACGGGAAGCCCACCAGGCCGACGTCGGCGACGCTCTTGAGTTCCAGCACGACGTCGAGGCGGTCGCCGGGCTCGCCCAGCTCCGCGAAGCCGGGCACCTTGCGCCTGGTATTCGCCAGCGAGGCGTTGCCACGCCCGCCCCGGCCACCCCGGGCCACCTCGAACGACGTGCCGGCGCCGACCAGATCGGCCAGCACCTCACCGTCGGGCGTCTGTACGACCGTGCCGTCGGGAACGGGCAGCACCAGGTCGGCGCCATTCGCGCCGTCCCGGTTGGCACCCGCGCCGCCGCCGCCGTTGGCCGCCTTGACGTGCGGGCGGAAGTGGAAGTCCAGCAGCGTGTGCTGCTGGGGATCCACGACGAGCGTGATGCCGCCGCCGTGCCCGCCGTTGCCGCCATCCGGGCCCCCGAGCGGCTTGAACTTCTCCCGGCGTACGGAGACGCAGCCGTGCCCGCCGTCACCCGCTTGCAGGTGCAGCACAACCCGGTCGACGAACGTGGTCACTTCCGTTACCCCTACCCCAAAAAAATAACAGCGGGCCGCGGACCTCCTGGTCCGCAGCCCGCAGCGACGTACGACTACTCCGATACCGGTACGATGCTGACCGTCTTGCGGCCCCGCTTCGTCGCGAAAAGTACGTTGCCCTTCGCCAGCGCGAACAGCGTGTCGTCGCCACCGCGGCCGACGAGCTCGCCCGGGTGGAACTTCGTGCCACGCTGGCGGATCAGGATCTCGCCGGCGTTGACCAGCTGGCCGCCGAACCGCTTGACACCGAGCCGCTGGGCGGCGGAGTCACGGCCGTTCCGCGAGCTGGAAGCACCCTTTTTGTGAGCCATCGCGCGCCCCTACTTCTTCCCGCTGGAGATGCCGGTCACCTTGACGCGGGTCAGCGGCTGGCGGTGCCCCTGGCGCTTGTGGTAGCCGGTCTTGTTCTTGAACTTGTGGATCCGGATCTTCGGACCCTTCGTGTGCTCGGCGATCTCGCCGGACACCGCCACGCTGGCAAGCTTGGCCGCATCGGTCACCAGGTCGTCACCGTCGACGAGGAGCACCGCGGCGAGCGTCACCGCGTCGCCGGGCTCACCCGCGAGCTTCTCGACCTCGATCACGTCGCCCTCGGCAACCTTGTACTGCTTGCCGCCGGTCTTGACGATCGCGTACATCGGACGCGGACTCCCTGAGACTTACGCAGCGCGTTGCTGCTGGCGGATGGAACTTGATCCCCTCAGGCACGCGACGCGCGCACGGGAACACGACGCAGGAAAAGCGCCGTCAGATAGCGTACTTCATCGGCGTGGCCAAGCCCAAACCGGCCTACTTATGGCAGGCGTCGTCGAGCGTGGTCTGCAGCGAGGCCAGCTTCTTCTCGTCCAGCTTGCGTACGTCGCCCTTCAGCACCGAGACCTGCTGGCCCATCTCCGCGAGGGCCCGTTTCAGGGCTGGATCCGCAGCCAGCCTTGACATGTCGGCCAGCGCGAACG
>JBKOWB010000110.1:0-11686 GCA_046724195.1 Actinomycetota bacterium | reverse complement strand
CGCAGCACGGTCCGCCACTCGAACAGCCCGGACTGCTGGAACGCGATGCCGTACTCCTGCTTGAGTCGCGCCTTGGCGGCCGGCTGCCCGGCGACCGCGATGGTTCCCGTGGTGGGAGCGATGAGGTCCGCGATCAGCCGTAGCAGCGTGCTCTTGCCGCATCCGGACGGGCCGATCAGCGTAACGAACTGCCCTTCCGCGACCGTGAGATCCACATTGGACAACGCGCGTACCTGGTCCGGGCGGCCCGGGTTGAAGACCTTGGTGACACCGTCGACGGAAACGGCGGCGCCGACCGGCGACGTGCGCTCCGGTCCGGGCGCTGCGGCGTCGACTCGATGGCGCACAGTGCTCGACGGTTCGCTCCTCCATGCGGCGCTTGACGACGACGTCTTCCCTGCGCTGCGCTCCGGTCCAGACGCCGCCGCGCCAACTACGTCGCTCACAGCGTGACCACCTCCACGCGACGCCGGTGCCGCATCAACGGCAGTTCGAGCAGCCCCACGAGCCCGGCGACGACCAGGCCGAGGATCGCCGCACCGAGCATCGCGGTGTAGACCTTCGCGGGATCCGAGGTGGCCTCGCGCGAGTACTCGATGATGAGGCGGCCGATTCCGCCCCGCGTACCGGTGGAGATCTCGCCGACGACGGCGCCCACGACGGCGGCCGCGCCGGCCAGCCGGAGCGCCGGGAAGAGGTAGGGCAGCGCGGCCGGGAACCGCAGCTTGATCAGCGTGCGCCACCATCCGGCCGCGTAGCTGCGCATCAGCTCGACCCCGGCGGCCGGCGGTGACTGCAGGCCGCGCAGCATGCCGACCGCGACCGGGAAGAACGCCAGGTAGGCGGCGATCAGCGAGACCGTCATCCAGTCCTGCCAGGGATACGGCCCGAACGACAGGTTGCCGCTCCAGCCCGCGACCAGCGGGGCGAGGGCGACCAGCGGAACGGTCTGCGACAGGATCACGTACGGCAGCAGCCCGCGCTCCACGATCCGGAATCGCTGCATCAGTACGGCGAGCAGCAGGCCGACCAGCGCGCCGACGGCGAAGCCGACCGCCGTGATGCCGAGCGTGAACGCGGACGCGTGCAGTACCACGATCCATACCGGCCGGCCGCCCGCGAGTTCCGGGCGGCCGAGCCGCTTGACGACGTCGTACAGGTGCGGCATGGACAGGTCGTCGGCGCGCGGCAGGATCCGCACGCCGAACAGCACCGTCCCGTCGGGGCTACCGACCAGCTTGTAGCCCTCCCAGAGCAGGACGAACAGCACGACCCCCAGCAGTGCCGCGATCGCCGTGCGCCCGCCGTTCCTGGCCGCACGGTTCATGTGACGGCCGGGATGATGTGCTCACCGTAGGCCGCGAGCGTGGACTCCTTCGCGTCGTGTTGGAGGTAGACGGCGAACTGGTCGACGCCGAGATCGCGTAGCTCCGCCAGCCGCTTGAGATGGTTCTCGACCGGGCCCAGGATGCAGAACCGGTCGACCACGTCGTCCGGCACGAACGTGGTGTGCGGGTTCCCGGCCCGGCCGTGCTCGGCGTAGTCGTACCCCTGCCGTCCCTTGATGTAGTCCGTCAGCACCTGCGGCACCGCGCCGTCCGTGCCGTAGCGCGCCACGATGTCCGCGACGTGGTTGCCGACCATCCCGCCGAACCACCGGGTCTGCTCCCGCTGGTGGTCGACATCGTCGCCGACGTACGCGGGCGCCGCCACGCAGAACGTGATGGACGCCGGGTCGCGGCCCGCCCGCGACGCCGCGGCGCGGACCGCGCCGATCATCCAGGCCGCGATGTCCGGGTCGGCGAGCTGCAGGATGTAGCCGTCACCCACCTCGCCGGTCAGGGCCAGGGCCTTGGGACCGTACGCGGCGACCCAGACCTCCAACCGGCTCTCCGGCGCCCACGTGAACCGCAGCTGCTGGCCGCGCAGGGTGACCGTGCCGCCGTTGCCGAGACCCTTCACGACCTGGACGCACTCGCGCAGCTCGGCCAGCGTCTGCGGTGTCTTGCCGAGCACCCGCAGCGCCGAATCGCCCCGGCCGATCCCGCAGATCGTCCGGTTGCCGTACATCTCGTTGAGCGTGGCGAACAGAGACGCGGTCACCGTCCAGTCCCGGGTGCCGGGGTTGGTCACCATCGGCCCGACGATCACCCGGGAGGTTTCGTCCAGGATCTTGCTGTAGATCACGAACGGCTCCTGCCACAGCACGTGCGAGTCGAACGTCCACACGTGACTGAAGCCGGCCGCCTCGGCCTTCTTCGCCAGCTCGACGACCCCCCTCGCGGGCGGGTCGTTCTGCAGGACCACTCCGATGTCCATGCCGCGCCTCAGTTCAGGTACTCGGAGAGGCCGCGGCGCAGGAACCGGCCGTGCCCGGCGTGCCCGGTGTACTCGCCGCCCGTGCTGATGACGTCGCCGCGCGAGATGACCGTGTCCACCTTGCCGGCGATCTCCCAGCCCTCCCACGCCGAGTAGTCCATGTTCATGTGGTGCGTCTCGACGCTGATCCGGGTGCGCCCGTTCGGGTCGTAGACCACCACGTCGGCGTCCGAGCCGGGCGCGATGACGCCCTTCTTCGGGTAGAGCCCGAACATCCGCGCGGGCGTGGTCGCGATGGTCTCCACCCAGCGGGCGAGCGACAGCTTGCCGTCGACCACGCCCTGGTAGATCAGGTCGACGCGGTGCTCGACGCCGCCGATGCCGTTGGGGATCTTGGAGAAGTCCCCGACGCCCAGCTCTTTCTGGTCCTTCATGCAGAACGGGCAGTGGTCGGTGGACACCACCGAGAGGTCGTTGCTGCGCAGTCCCTTCCACAGATCCGCGCGGTGGTTCTGGTGCTTGCTCCGCAGCGGCGTCGAGCACACCCACTTGGCGCCCTCGAACCCGGGCGCGCCGAGCTGGTCCTCCAGCGTCAGGTAGAGGTACTGCGGGCAGGTCTCGGCGAACACGTTGCGCCCGGCGTCGCGCGCGGCCGCGACCTGTTCGAGTGCCTTGCTGGCGGACAGGTGGACGATGTACAGCGGGCAGTCGGCGGCCACGCTGGCCAGCCAGATCGCCCGGCTGGTGGCCTCCGCCTCGAGCGCCTCGGGCCGGGTGATGCCGTGGTAGATCGGAGCGGTCTCGCCGCGTTCGAGTGCCTGCTTGACCAGGACGTCGATAGCCGGCCCGTTCTCCGCGTGCATCATGATCAGGGCGCCGTTGTCGCGCGCTTTCTGCATGGCGCGCAGGATCTGGCCGTCGTCGCTGTAGAACACGCCCGGGTACGCCATGAACAGCTTGAAACTACTGATGCCCTCGCTGGTGACCAGCTGGTCCATCGCCTTGAGCGCGTCGTCGTCGACGCCGCCGAGGATCATATGGAAGCCGTAGTCGATGTGGCAGTTGCCGTCCGCCTTGGCGTGCCAGGCGGCCAGCCCGTCCTGCACCACCTCGCCGGTACGCTGCACCGCAAAATCGATGATCGTGGTGGTGCCGCCGATCGCCGCGGCACGGGTGCCGGTGTCGAACGTGTCGCTGGCGTGCGTCCCGCCGAACGGCAGCTCCATGTGGGTGTGGGCGTCCACCGCGCCCGGGATCACGTACTTGCCGGTGGCGTCGATGGTGTCGACGGCTGTGTCGCCGCCGGCGCCTGGTCCTTCGGACGGTGCGGAGAATCCAAAACCGCGCGCCACGAGCGCCGCGATCCTCTCACCCTCGATCACCACATCGGCCGCGATGGGTCCGGTGCTCGTAATGACCGTCCCGCCCTTGATCAGCTTCACGGTTGTACCAGCCTTTCGTAGGTGTCCGGGCGGCGGTCGCGGTAGAACGCCCAGCGGTCCCGCACCGTGGCGAGCAGACCCATGTCCAGATCCCGGACGATCAGCTCCGGGTTGTGCGTGTCGCCCACCTCGCCGACGAACTTGCCCTCCGGGTCGACGAAGTACGACTGGCCGTAGAAGTCGTTGTCGCCCAACTCCTCGATGCCGGTCCGGTTGATCGCGCCGATGAAATACTCGTTCGCGACCGCGCTGGCCGGCTGCTCCAGCTGCCAGAGGTACGCCGACAGGCCGCGGCTGGTCGCCGACGGGTTGAAGACGACCCGGGCGCCGGCCAGGCCCAAAGCCCGCCAGCCCTCCGGGAAGTGCCGGTCGTAGCAGATGTAGACGCCGATCCGGCCGACGGCCGTGTCGAAGACCGGATAGCCGAGGTTGCCGGGGCGGAAGTAGAACTTCTCCCAGAATCCCTTGACCTGGGGGATGTGGTTCTTGCGGTACTTGCCGAGGTACGCACCGTCCGCGTCGACCACCGCCGCGGTGTTGTAGAGGACGCCGGGCTGCTCCTGCTCGTACATCGGCAGGATCATGACCATGCCCAGTTCGGCGGCCAGGGCCTGGAACCGCTCGGTGGTCGGGCCCGGGATCGACTCCGCGTACTCGTAGTAGGCCGTGTCCTGCACCTGGCAGAAGTAAGGGCCGTAGAAGAGTTCCTGGAAGCAGATCACCTTGGCGCCGCGAGCGGCGGCGTCGCGGGCGTAGTCCTCGTGCGCCTTGATCATCGACTCTTTGTCGCCCGTCCAGTTGGTCTGGACGAGGGCGGCTCGGATGACGTCGGTCATGGCTGTACCTCCTGTGGCGTGGGTCACCAGATGATTGTGATCGCCCCTCCCACGGCCTGTCACCGTTCACGCCTCATCGCTTGACATCCAGGCTGGCTGCCGTAGGACACTACGACACAGATTCTGGCGAACAATTGCCCGACTGTTACCGATTGTTTCGGAGATGTAATTTGCTCGCGCTCATCGCGGGTGCCGTGGAGGACCGGAGCGCCCGGGGAATCGCCGCGGCCGTGAGCCGCCTCGTCACGGCCGGCAGCCTGCCGACCGGGAGCCGGCTGCCGACGGTCCGCGACGTCGCGCGCGAACTCGGCGTCAGCCCGACGACCGTCAGCGAGGCGTGGGGGAGCCTGACCCGCGCCGGCGCGATCCAGACCCGGGGCCGGTCCGGCACGTTCGTCGCCGCCGCGTCCGTGCCGCGCCAGCGACTTCGGTACGCGCAGCTGGGCGGCCCGCTTGCCGGGGTGTCCCAGGACCTGTCCACCGGCGTACCCGATCATGATCTTTTGCCCGGCCTGGCCGGTGCGCTGAAGCGGATCGGCGATGGGCGACTCACGACCAGCTATCTCGACGCGCCCGTCCTGCCGCCGCTGGAGGCCGCGTTGCGGGCACGGTGGCCGTTCGCGCCGGACCGGTTGACCGTGGTCGACGGCGCGTTGGACGCGCTCGACCGGATCACCGCCGCCGTGGTTCGCTTCGGCGATCGCGTGGTCGTCGAGAACCCGGCGTTCCCGCCGATGCTGGACCTGCTCGACGCGATCGGCGCGACCGTCGTCGGCGTGCCCGTCGACGGCCGCGGCCTGGTGCCGTCGGCCCTCGCGGCGGCCCTCGCCGACCGCGAGCCCGTCGCCGTCTACCTCCAGCCGCGGGCTCACAACCCGACCGGCGCGAGCATGACGGCCGGGCGCGCGAGCGAACTCGCCGCGGTCCTGGACGGGCATCCCGGCGTGACGATCGTCGAGGACGACCATGCCGGGGACATCGCTACCGCGCCGCCGGTCAGCCTGGGCTGTCACCTGCCGTCGCGGACCGTGCACGTCTCGAGCTACTCCAAGAGCCACGGTCCGGACCTGCGGCTGGCCGCGATCGGCGGCCCGGGCGATCTCGTCGCCGCCGTGGCGGACCGCCGCCTGCTGGGCCCAGGCTGGTCCAGCCGCATCCTGCAGGCCGTCCTGCTCGACCTGCTCACCGACCCGGCGGCCATCGCGCAGGTCGCCACGGCCCGCGACGAGTACGCGCGCCGGCGCGCCGCTCTGCTCGCGGCGCTGTCCAGCCGCGGCGTGGCCGCGATGGCCGCGGACGGCATCAACATGTGGATACCCGTGGAGGATCAGCAGGTCGCCATGGTCGCCCTGGCCGGGCACGGCATCGCGGTCGCACCCGGCAAGCCGTTCCTGGTGACGCCGCTCGGTGGCGACCACGTGCGGCTCACCGCCGGCCTGGTCCGCGACGGCTTCGACGAGCTCGCCGACATCCTGGCCGGCGCGTCCCGCTCCGGCTCCGGCGGCAGCGGTTCCCGAGCCCGCCCGCATCCGCGCGGCTGGCGATAGCGTCTGTGGAGGATCGAGATGACAGATGACCTGCTCGGCCGGCACCGGGCCGTGATGCCGGCGTGGATGCCGCTGTACTACGGCGACCAGCCGCTCGAGATCGTGTCCGGCTCCGGCCGCCGGGTCACCGATGCCGCCGGCCGCAGCTACCTGGACTTCTTCGGCGGCGTGCTGACGAACATGATCGGGTACGACATCGCCGAGATCACCGAGGCCGTCGAACGCCAGCTACGCACCGGCGTCGTGCACACCTCGACGCTCTACCTCATCCGGCAGCAGATCGAGCTGGCCGAGAAGATCGCCCGCGTCTCCGGCATCCCGGACGCCCGGGTGTTCTTCACCAACTCCGGCAGCGAGGCCAACGAGGCGGCGCTGCTGTTCGCCACCAACCTGCGCAAGTCAAACCAGATCCTGGCGATCAAGAACAGCTACCACGGCCGTACCTTCGCCACCATGGCCATCACCGGGCACCGGAGCTGGTCGGCCAGCTCGCTCAGCCCAGTTCAGGTGGCCTGGCTGCCGGCCGGCGACCGGCTCCGCGGCCGGATGGCCGGGATGTCCGACGGCGATCACATCGACGCCGCCGTCGAGGACCTGCGCGAAGTACTCGCCACCGTCACCGCCGGCGACGTGGCGGCGCTGATCGCCGAGCCGATCCAGGGCGTCGGCGGCTTCGTGCACCCGCCGGACGGGCTGCTCGGCGCGCTCAAGAAGGAACTCGACGAGCATGGGATCCTGCTCATCGCCGACGAGGTCCAGACCGGGTGGGGCCGCACCGGAGACCACTTCTGGGGCTATCAGGCGCACGGCGTGGTGCCGGATCTGATCACGTTCGCCAAGGGCATCGGCAACGGCTTCGCGCTGGGTGGCGTGGTGGGCCGCGCCGAGGTGGTCAACGCGGTTCCGGCCATCAGCTTCTCCACGTTCGGCGGCAACCCGGTCTCCGCGGCTGCCGGGAACGCGGTCCTCGACTACGTCCTGAGCCACGACCTGCAGGCGAACGCGAAGCGGGTCGGCACCATCCTGCTCGACGGCCTGCGCGCGGCGACGGCGTCATCGCCGATCGTCGCGGAAGTGCGCGGGCGCGGCCTGATGATCGGCATCGAGTTCGTCCGTCCCGGCACGACCGAGCCGGACCCGTCCGCCACGATTCGCGTGTTCGACGAATGCATGCACGGCGGTCTCCTGGTCGGCAAGGGCGGCCTGTACAACAACGTGCTGCGGATGGGACCGCCGCTGACGCTGACCGACGAGGAGGCCCGCGAAGGCCTGAGCATCCTGGTGGAGGCGATCAACACGGCAGCCGTCGAGGCGTACTAGCCGTACCGGCGCCGCCGAGGTGGTCGCGACGCTATGGTTGCTCGTCGCCGGCGGACGTACGGACCCGCGCGGCAGCCGTCACCCTGAGGTTCTTGATCCTCTCCACAGCGGCGGCGTACGTGGCGTCGTCGGGATAACCCGAGTGGCCGAACGTCTGCGGGTACCTGCCGTCGCCCGGCGCCTTCGCGAAAACGGGATCGATCAGCCCTTCGTCGATATCGTCGTGGTCCACGCATCCGGGTTCGGCGACGGGATAGTCGACGAACACCGGACCGCCGATGGGATCACTGGCACGGTAGAGATTCCGCCACGGCCACTGTCGACGGTCGCTCGCTCCGTAGGCCGCCTTGCGATCGCGGATCAGGAACGCGCCGGCGTCCTGCAGCGCGTCGATCCCGAAGTAGGCCGGGAAGAGCCGGCTGTACAGACGCCGGAGCGGGCAACCGTACGTCAACAGCGCGACCTGCGCGCTCTGCTCGTACGTGAGCTGCATGACAACCGCGGTGCCGATGATCGAGCCCTGCGAGTGACACGACAGCACGACCCGGGTGCCGCGGCTGGCATCACCGAGGAAGGCGATGCGGTCAATCAGATCAGGAACCGCGCGCTCGGCGTAACACGGCGGGGCGAGCGGATGGGTGGCCCGCGGCCAGAACGTGCCCAGGTCCCAGATGACCCCGACGACCCGGCGTACGTTCGGGTCGGTATAGGCCTTCCGGCCGACGTAGAGCAGGCCGACGGCGAACAGGCAGACCAACCAGTCCCCGATGTTGACCATCCACGGCACGTGCTCGATGACCCATTCCTGGTCGATCACGTAGAGAACACCGGCAGCGGCGATCGTGGCGGCCATGAACAGGACGAACCAGCCGAGCAGCCGCTGGCCGGGGCGGTCCATGCCGGCCCGAGCCCATGCGGTCGCGATGGATTGGACGCGCTGCTGCGCTTCCTGGTCGGCCTCGATGCTCAGGTGATAGGTCCTTGTCACCTCAGGCCGTACCGGATCGACGATCGCGCCCCGGATGTCCCGCCACCCGATGATCACCGGCACGATTGCCGCGACAGCGATCAGGAACGCGAGCGCAGCCGCCCAGAAGTAGGGCATCGGCGTGACGAACGGCTGGACGCGGGCGTCGTTCTCGGTCGGTTTTCCCAGCACATGGGCGGCGGTGAGTACCAGGGCGGCCGCATAGGCGCCGGACAGCGCCGACCCGAACAGCATCAGGACTGCGGTGCCGAAGCCGGACCAGGCCGACGGCGCCTGCAGGGCGTTTCCGTCACTGCCCTTGGCGACGTCGACCGAACCCTGCGCCCCCGACCGGAGCATGGCCAACGCCGCGACCGTGATGGCGAGAAGGATCGCCTGAGCCGCAATGGCGACCTGGACCGCCATCGAGAGCCACGGCAGTGTGGTGCGCGGTTCGCCCGGCGTGGGATCGGCGTGGAGGCCGGCGGCCGGCAGACTCAGCAACAGCAGCGCCGCCACGTCGACGAACACGGCCACCCAGGGTAACCACTTGGGCCAGGCCGGCTCGGCGTCGTCGGTCGGATCGGGACGCTTGCTCATGTCCGGCCGGCAGACCAGGACCACCGAGATCGCGAGCAGGATCAGCGCGGCGATGAGCAGGACCATCGCCAGGGTTGTCGACCGGGCGAACGGGACGAGTGCGAAGACGCCGACGAGGGCCAGTGCGGCGGTGATATGCACGGAGCGAAGCATGCGTACGGGTCCCGCGCTGTTCCACATCCTCCGGTTCTCCAGTGGCGTCCGCTGCCGCGGCTCCGGTTCCTCCGCCTTGATCTTGACGGCCTCCGTGGCTCGCCACGTCTTGTTGGCCAGCCACCACAGCAGGCCGATCAGGGCCAGCGGCGCGAGCGCCGTCACGGCCAGCCGTCGTCCGGGCGTGGCCAGCCAGTGCCAGTTCAGGAACGCCAGCCACGGCACGTCGTCGGTGCAGGGCCGGCCCGGCCGGACGCACTGCCAGCCGGCGAAGTCCATCGACACGTTCACCACGGCCAGGACCAATGTCGCCGTGATCGTCAGGGCGAACAGTCGCTGTGCCGCCCCGAGGATCGCATCTTTGACCCGATGGTCCTCGGGATCGTATGCGGGCCGGGCGAAGTACGCGACGTTCACGAGCAGGAACGGGACGAGCAGGAGCCAAAGCGCACGCTGCCGGCCGCCGGCGGTGAGGCCGCCCCAGGAGTACGCCTCCAGCACGTGGTCGCCATCGTCGTCGGCGAGTGACTTCGCCGGCCACCAGCGCCGGTAGAACCCGCTGTCCGCATCGCCGCTCACGCGTTCCACCTGCGGGTGGCCGAGCATGCTGGCCGGCGGCGTGCCGGAGACGCCGTGGATCCGTAGCTCGGTCCACGTCGCGGTCTTGCGATACACATATCCGCCCATGTCCGTCTCCCGGCCCAGCAGATGGTGAGAGTCCGGTGTAGCACCTAAGTCCCTCGCCAAGAGTCGGCGAGCGGACAGCGTCGGCGATGCGCCCACTTTCTTCATGATCCATCGAGCCGGTGCGCCCGGCGGCCGCGGATGGATATCGTCGAAACATGACACCGACTCAGCTACGCGCGTTCGCCGCGGTCGTCCGGCTGGGCTCGGTCAAGCACGCCGCTGCCGAGCTGAACGTGTCGGAGTCGGCGGTGTCGCTCAACATCGGCCAGCTCCGCAGGGAGCTCGGTGACCGGCTGTTCACCCGGACCGCGGCTGGGCTGGCGTTCACGCCGGGCGGGCTGCGGCTGGCGAGCCGCTCCGCCGAGCTGCTCGGTCTGCAGGACCGGACGATCATCGAAGTCGGCGAGGCCGCGCGGGGTAAGCGGCTGCTGCGCCTCGCCGCGTCGAGCCTGTTCGCCGAGCACGCCGCGCCGGGTTTGATCGAGCTGTTCGCGTCGCGCGCCGCCGACCTCGGCGTCGAGCTCAGCGTCGGCGATCCGGGCCGGTTCACCACGCTGCTGCTGACCCGCGCGGCCGACATCGCGATCGGCCCCGAGCCGGCGATCCTGGACCCGGCGGTGATATCGCGGCCGATCATGAACTTCCAGATCATCCTCGTGGTCGGCCCCGATCATCCGATGGCGACCGTGTCCGCCACCCCGCGCCAGCTGCGCGAGCAGACCTGGTTGCTGGGCCCGTCCGCGGCCGCCGACGTCGGCGGCGTGCCGACCCTGCTGCGCCGCCTCGCCGTGCCCCAGGACCACCAGCAGATCTTCCAGAGCCACGCCGCCGCGATCGAGGAGGCGCACCGCAGCAAGGGCGTCGCGCCGGTGCTGTCCTACGCGGTGGCGCAGGACCTCGCGCGCGGCCAACTCGTCCGGGTCAGCGGCGCGCTGGTGCAGGCCGACGCGACCTGGCACGCGCTGACGCTCGCGGAGCACGGCACGCCGTCGCCGGCGGCGGAGCTGGCCCGGTTCGCGTCCACGCCGCGGGCGATCCAGGCCATGGTCCGCGGCAAGGGCGTGAACGTCGGCCACTTCAAGCCGTCGATTCACGTCACGCTGTGGAGCTGACTTCGTCCAGCACGCCCGCCAGCGACCGGAACGTGTCCGCGGCCAGCAGCGCGTCGCAGTAGGGCAGCGCCGCGGCCATCGCGGCGACGCGCGGTTCGAAGCCCGGCGCGCCGGCCCGCGGGTTCATCCAGATCACCCGATGGGCGCGGCGCCGCAGCCGGGCCATCGCGGCGGCCAGCTCGCTGGGCGGATCGCTGTCCCAGCCGTCCGAACCGATGATCACGACTGCGCCGCGGACCGCGTCGCCGTGGTGCGAGGCGAGCAGCGCGCGCACGTTGGACGCGATCCGGGTGCCGCCGAACCGGTCGGCTACGGCCTCGGTCGCCGCCGCGACCGCGACGGCCGGCTCACGATGCGCCACCACGGTGGTCAGCCGGGTCAGCGCGGTCGCGAACGCGAACACCTCCGCGTCCGCGACCAGCGCGAGCGCCCGCATCAGATGCAGGTAGGCGGCGGCCTGGGCCTGCATCGATTGGCTGACGTCGCAGAGCATGACGACCCGGCGCGGCTTGCGGACCGGATGCTCGTGCACGAGTTCGAGCGGCTCCCAACCGGTGCGCCGGGAGCGCCCGACGGTCGACCGCAGCGAGATCCGCGGGCCGGTGCGGTCGGGCGCGTGCCGCCGGCTCCGGCGGGTCGGCCAGTGGGTGACCGCCTCGCGGAGCCATGCACCGAGCAGCGCGAGCTGGTCGGCGTCCAACGC
>JBKOWB010000310.1:0-6911 GCA_046724195.1 Actinomycetota bacterium | reverse complement strand
TCACGGGGTTGACGCCGGTGCCCCGCTGCACCGGGATCATGATCAGAACCAGGCCGGCCGCCACCAGCGTGGCGAGCAGGGCCTGCTGCCGCTGCTTGCCGATCAGCAGCCAGGACTCGATCGGCAGCGTGCCGGGCGCCCGGTGTGAACCGGTGACCGGTCGCTGGTCGCCGGTGTAGAGAGCCCAGTCCCGGAAGGCGCCGGCCGCACGGCGCCCCTCCGACAGCACGGCCGGCAGCGCATCCCGCACGGCCGGCAGGGCATCACGCACGGCCGGCAGAGTGTCACGTACGGCCGGCAGCACGTCCCGCACCGCCGGCAGCGGGAGAGCCGTGAACGCCAGTGGCTCGGACGGCTTGGCATGCTTCCCGCGCCGGTTGCGGGCCCCGCTGGACGGACGTCCGTTCCACGCGGCAATGCGACCGAGATCGTCGCCGCGCGCCGGGTCAGCGCTGGGCCTCCGCTCAAGGCCGAGCCCGCGGTCGAGGCCGAGCCGAGGGTCGACGCTGCTCGGGCCCGACGCGGCGCGCAGACGGATGTGATCCTCGAGCGACTCCGGCCGACGATGCCGTCCGGTCGCCCCGGAATCCGCCAGGTAGTCGTTTGCACAAGCGCCGTCCGGGAACACGCCGCCCCCGAACGTGCGCGGCACCGCGCCGGCCGCATGTCGCGGGCGGCGGGCCGGCGCCGGGGATTCGGGGGGCTGCGGCGGCATCCGTCATGCCTACCGTGTGATCACCGCGAACGCGATACCGTGATGGTGATCTATCAACCACGCATGGTCATCTTCCCTGGGCGGGGCCGCCGGTTGCGAGAGGACTTAACCCCCCGCGTGCACGGCATCTGTGGCCTTACGTGCCGCGATCAGCACCGGATCCCACACCGGGGCGAACGGCGGAGCGTAGCCGAGGTCCAGCGCCGTCATCTCCTCCACTGTCATCCTGTTCCATATCGCCACGGCCAACGAGTCGATCCGCTTCGCCGCCTGCTCGCGACCGACGATCTGAGCGCCCAGCAGTAGGCCCGTGCGTTTCTCGGCGATCAGTTTGATGGTCATTCGCGCGGAGCCGGGGTAGTAGCCGGCCCGGCTGGTCGACTTGACCGACGCCGTCACGTACTGGTACCCGGACGCGGTGGCCTCCTGTTCGGTCAGTCCCGTGCGCGCCACCTCGAGATCGCACACCTTGGTAATCGCCGTGCCGATGACGCCGGGGAACGTCGCGTACCCGCCGCCGATGTTGATGCCCGCGACCCGGCCTTGCTTGTTCGCATGCGTTCCCAGCGGCGCGTGCACGGGCTGACCGCTGATCAAGTGGACCGTCTGGACACAGTCGCCGGCGGCCCAGACGCCGGGTGCGCCGATGACGCGCATCCGCAGGTCGGTGGGGATACCGCCGGTCACTCCGACCGGGATGCCGGATGCGGCGGCGAGCGCGGTGTTCGGCCGTACCCCCAAACCGAGAACCACGATGTCGGCCGGAAGGGCGCCGTCGGGGGTGACCACCGCACGGACCCGGCCGCCCGCCGTTTCCAGGCCTTGGGCGTGGGCGTTCGTGCGGATCTCGATGCCGAGGCTCTGGATGGCCTCGGCGACCCGCTCACCCATGTCGGGGTCCACCGTGGACATGGGCTGCGCCGACTTCTCCAGAAGCGTGACGTCCAGACCACGCCGGACCATTGCCTCGGCCATCTCCACGCCGATATAGCCGCCGCCGATCACCACCGCCTTGCGCGGTTTGGGATCGCGGTCGAGCCACGCGTGGATGGCGGTGCCGTGGTCGAGCGTCTGCACGCCGAACACGCCGCCGCCGTCGATCCGCGCCCACTCGGGCGTTACCGGGACGGCGCCGGTGGCGTACACCAGATGATCGAACCCCTCCCGGACCACGCCCTGGCCGGCCACGTCGCGCGCGATCACGGCACGCCGGTCCAGGTCGATTTCCACGACCTCGTGCCGCAGCCGTACGTCGATGCCGGCCGCCCGGAAAGCCGCGGGTGCCCGCGCCACCAGGGCGTCGCGGTCAGCAACGGAGCCACCGATCCAGTAGGGGATGCCGCAAGCCGAGTAAGACGTGAAGTGCCCCCGCTCGAACACCACGATCTCGAGCCGGTCCGAACCCATCCGCTTGCGGGCCTGCGACGCGGCCGACATCCCGGCCGCGTCCCCGCCGATGACGACGACCTTCACGCCGCGCCTCGGGTGGCGCCCGCCAGCCAGTCCACGACCTCGGCCACGGAGCCGTTGCGGGCGAGGATGGCCCGCTGCCGGGCGGCCCCGGTGCCCCTGGCCCGCAGCCGGCCCATGAGAATCGTGGCCATCTCGACGTCGCCATGGCGGTCCAGCTGCGCGCGGACGTAGTCGAAGAGCTGCCGCATCAGCCGCCAGGCAGGTCGCGTGTCGCGCGTCGCCATGTCGATGTTCAGCCCTTCCAACCCGTCGTGCGCCGCCCGCCAGTGTGCCGCCGCGAGGAGCGGGTGCGCGACGTTCGGCGCCGGCACGCCGTCCCGGACCTCATCCAGGAGCGTCGCGACGAGCGCGCGGGTCAGCACGGCTAGCAGCAGCGTGTCGTCAAGCGTCGGGCACACGTCGCCCATCCGGATCTCCACCGTGGGATAGCGCGCCGACAGCCTGGCGTACCAGTACAGCATGCCCTCGTCGAGCATCGCGCCGCTCGCGATGAGGTCGGAGACCAGCGTCTCGTAGTGCTCGTGCGACTCCAGGTACGGCGTCGGGCCGACCGTGGGCCAGCGTTCCCATAGCATCGATCGCCAGCTCGCGTATCCGGTGTCGTGGCCGGCGGAGAGCGGCGAGTTCGCGGTGGCCGCCTGCAGGACCGGCAGCCACGGGCGCAGGTGGTTGAGGATCTGTACGCCGGTCTCCGGGTCGGGCACGCTGACGTGTACGTGCAGGCCGTTCAGGCCCTGGCCGGGGGAGAGGTCGCCGAAGCGCTGGCGCATCCGGTGGTAACGCGGGCGGTCGACGATCCGCGTGTGCGGCCCGGCGGCCGGCCCGGCGCCTACCGCGATGAGGCGCGCCCCGGCCCGGCCGGCGGCCTCCGCGAGCCCGGTGCGCAGCCGGGTCATCGCCGCCCAGAGATCGCGCAAGTCCAGCTGTGGAGGGCTGGCCACCTCGATCTGGCTGCGCATGTACTCGTACTGCACCGAGTCCTTCACGTCGTCCGGCAGCTGGTCGAAGACGTCTTCGACCGCCTCGACAGCGCGCGGCTCGACCGAGTCGACGAGCAGGAACTCCTCCTCGACGCCGAGCGTCAGCAGGTCCTGCGATTCGGCCGCCTCCGCCAGCTCCTCGGAGATCGTCGTCGCGCTGGGGGCGGCTTCCATGCACGCCCGGTACCCGATCGTGGACACAGGGAAACCGGGGGTTGGACGTACGGCGGTAGCCTGGTCCGCATGCTGTTCTGGGGCTTCTGGGTGCTCGCCGCGCTGCAGTCCCCGGCGCCCTCGGTCCATATCGCGCTCGGCTTGGCCGTGGTCGCAGCCGCACTATTGGTCGTCCTCGCGGCCGCCGGTCTGCCGGCGCTCCCGGCCGCTCTGGCCGGCGGAGTCGGGCCGGTCCGGCCGAGTGCCCGAACGCGGCACGTTCCCCGCCTGCTCGACCCGGACGCCGCCGGTCGGCCGCGTCCCAGAGCACCGTCCGCCTACCCCGTGGCGGCCCGGTAGAGCCGTTCCGGCGAGCACGACACCTTCGCGCCCCGTGCGACCGGCCCCTTCTGCGCCGCCTCCGCGTCCAACCCGTTTCTTCGGACCGCAGGGGTACGCCCATGTCCATCTTCGCCGCGCTCGGCGCCGCCGTCGGCGTCGCGCACTCCGCTATCGAGGGCCTCGCGACCCTCCTGACTCCCGTCGCCGGCGGTCTGGCCGGCGCCGTCGCGATCGTGGTGTTCACGCTCGCGATCCGGCTTGCCATCAGCCCGCTCACCTACCTCCAGGTGCGCGGCGAGCGGCGCCGGACCGCCCTCGCGCCGCAGGTCGAGAAGCTTCGCGAGAAGCACAAGGACGATCCGCTCAAGCTCGCGACCGAGACCCTCGCTCTGCAACGCGCGGCCGGCGCCGGACCGCTCGCCGGCATGTTGCCCGGTCTTGTTCAGGCACCGTTCTTCATCATCATGTTTCGCCTGTTCCAGTCGGGTCCGGGCGCCGCCACGGGACTGCTGGCCGGCAGCCTTCTCGGCGTACCGCTCACCGCGCACCTGGTCGCCGGACTGCCGGTCTTCGCGGTCCTGCTGGCGCTCGCCGGGGTGCTGGCGTGGTGGTCTTCGCGCCGGTTGCGCCGGAACGCGACCGATCTCAGCGCGATCACCCGGGCCATCGTGCTGATGCCTTACGTAACCGTCGTGATGGTCGCTTATCTCCCTTTGGCCGGCGCGCTCTACCTCGTCACGTCGACCGCATGGACGGCACTCGAGCACGCGATCTGGCGGCGTCCGGTAACAACGGGCAATGGGTGATCGGGCATATTGACAACCGTCAGAAACACCCAGTTAACTTTCAGAGAGCGCTCTCAGGCGCGCCGTCCCCACTTTCATTTCCCCGTGGAAAGGCCCGTCCCATGAAAGCTAGACGCCTGCTCAGTGGGCGGAGATTGTTCGCGGCGGCAGCCGTGTTGGTTGCCGTCGGCGCCTCCGCCACGTTCGTCATGAGCGCCGAAGCCGCGGTGCCCGGCGCCCCGCCCGGCATGACGACGGTGTTCAGCGATGACTTCACCGGCGCGGCCGGCACCGGATTGAACCGCTCGAACTGGCTGTACGACATCGGCACCTCGTACCCCGGTGGCGCCCCGAACTGGGGCACCGGCGAAGTCGAGACGATGACCGACTCGACCCAGAACGTCTATCAGGACGGCAATGGCAACCTGGTGATCAAGCCGATCCGGGACGGGTCCGGGCACTGGACGTCGGGCCGCGTCGAGACCCAGCGCACCGACTTCGCGGCGCCGGTGGGCGGCAAGGTGCGCCTTGAGGGACGACTCCAGCAGCCCAACGTCAGCGGCGCCGCGGCGGCCGGCTACTGGCCCGCGTTCTGGAGCATGGGCGCGGCCGCGCGGCCGGTCGGCGCCACCAACTGGCCGAGCATCGGCGAGTGGGACATCATGGAGGACATCAATGGCCGGAGCAGCGTCTTCGCCACCCTCCATTGTGGCGTCGCCGCGGGCGGCCCGTGCAACGAGACGACCGGCCTGGGCAGCGGCGAGCACGCCTGCCCCGGCTGCCAGACCGGCTTCCACACCTACGCGGTGGAGTACGACCGCAGCGTCTCGCCCGAACAGATGCGCTGGTACCTCGACGGTTCGCAGTACTTCAGCCTGAACTCCAACCAGGTCGATGCGACCACGTGGAACAACGCGACGCACCACGGCATGTTCATGATCCTGAACGTGGCGATGGGCGGCGGCTTCCCGGCAGCGTTCGGCGGCGGCCCGACCGCGGCGACGCAGTCCGGTGTGCCGATGATCGTCGACTACGTGGCCGTGTACCAATCCTCGGGCGGCCCAACCACGCCGCCGACTACTCCGCCCACGACGCCGCCACCCGGCGGCACGAAGGACGCGTACGGCACCATCCAGGCCGAGTCGTTCGACGCGCAGTCCGGGGTGCAGACGGAGGCCTGCTCCGAAGGTGGCCAGAACATCGGCTGGATCGCCAACGGTGACTGGACGCAGTACAACAACGTCGACTTCGGCACGGGCGGCGTCCGCGACTTCGTGGCCCGGGTGGCCTCGGGGGCGGGCGGCGGCGTGAGCGGCCTCGTCGAGGTCCGCATCGACAGCCGGAGCAACGCGCCGATCGGCAGCTTCGCGATCGCCAACACCGGCGGCTGGCAGTCGTGGCGGTCGGTCCCAGGCAACGCGTCCAATGTGTCCGGCCGGCACACCGTGTTCCTGACCTTCACGAGCGGCCAGCCGAGCGACTTCGTGAACGTCAATTGGTTCCAATTCCGCAGGTAGCGACTTCTATCAATACGTAAAACAAAGGGCCGGGTCCCAGTCGGGGCGCCCGGCCCTTTGTCGTGCTTAAGGGAAAGTTAAGAACACGAACGCTGGACTTCACTGTTAACACTCCTAATAATCGTCCCAGCTCAGATCGAAGGGACGGTAATGAAGCGCTCCAAATCCGTAATTCTCGCGACGGTCGCCGCGTTGGTGGCCGGCGGCGCGGCGGTCTACCTGGCCGGCTCCGCGTCGGCTGCGGCCGCCTGCGCCACGCCGTGGAGTGCCTCGACGGTCTACACAAACGGCTCGAAGGTCTCCTACCAGGGCAACAACTACACCGCGAAGTGGTGGACCCTGGGCGAGATCCCCGCCCGGAGCGGCCAGTGGGATGTCTGGGCGAACAACGGCCCGTGCGACGGCGGCACCACGCCCACCACGCCACCGACCACCCCACCCACCACGCGGCCGACGACCCCACCCACCACGCCACCGACGACCCCGCCCACGACGCCACCGACGACCGTGCCGCCCGGCACGGGGACGCTGCCGGCGCACTTCCTCACCGGCTACTGGCAGGACTTCAAGAACAACGCGGTCGGGTTGAAGCTGAGGGACGTCCCGGCCGGCTATGACCTGATCGCGGTCGCGTTCGCGAACGCCACCGGCACGCCGGGCGCGGTCTCCTTCTCCGTCGACCCGGGGCTCTCCGCGGCCGTGGGTGGCTACACCGACGCCGACTTCAAGGCGGACATCGCGACGCTGCACTCGCGCGGCAAGAAGGTCATCATCTCGGTCGGCGGCGAGCTCGGCTCGGTCTCGGTGGGTGACGGCACGGCCGCGACGAACTTCGCCAACTCGGTCTACTCGCTCATGCAGACGTACGGCTTCGACGGCGTCGACATCGACCTGGAGAACGGGGTCAACCCCACCTACATGGCCCAGGCGCTGCGCAGCCTGCGGA
>JBKOWB010000427.1:0-8290 GCA_046724195.1 Actinomycetota bacterium | reverse complement strand
GAGCGGTCCAGCGTTAGCTCGCCAGCGGCGGAACCGGCCCCGCCCCCCGTGGCGCCCATGCAGCCGCTCGGCGCGCCCCCGCCGCCCGCCCCACCCCCCGCACCGCCCACATCACCGCTGCCGCTCCGGCAGCGCCTGCGGCGCAAGGCCGGCCGCGTGGTCCGGCGGGCCCGGCGCGTACTGGCCGGTGGAATGACCACTCGCTAGGCGCGCATCCCGGAACGGGGGTGGTCGCGCGCCGCTCGGTGGCCCATGCTGCAGGAATGCTGTCCTATGCCTCCGGGATCTCCGACCGGCCGCTGATCGGCGAGACGATCGGCGCGAACCTCGAACGCACCGTGGCCCGCTTCGGCTCTCGCGAGGCCTTGGTCGATGTCGCGGCCGGCACCCGCTGGACCTACCACGAATTCGACGCCGCCGTGAACGAGGTCGCACTGGGTTTGCTGGCGCGCGGCATCGAGAAGGGTGACCGGGTCGGCATCTGGGCCCCGAACTGCGCCGAGTGGGTCATCGTCCAGTACGCCACTGCGAAGATCGGCGCGATCCTGGTCAACGTCAACCCGGCGTACCGGACCCATGAGCTGGACTACGTCGTGACGCAGTCCGGCATGCGGCTGTTGATCAGCGCCGTGAGCTTCAAGACCAGCGACTACCGGGGGATGATCGCGGAGATCGGCTTCGCCGACGCCATCTTCATCGGCGAGCCGAGCTGGAACGAGCTGGTCGCCACGGGTGGCGATCCCTCCCTGCTGACCGAGCGGGCGGCGACGCTGGCGTTCGACGACCCCATCAACATCCAGTACACGTCGGGCACGACCGGGTTTCCGAAGGGCGCCACACTGTCGCATCACAACATCGGAAACAACGGCTACTTCGTCGGCGAGCTGATCGGCTACACCGAACAGGACCGGGTCTGCCTGCCCGTACCGCTTTATCACTGCTTCGGCATGGTGATGGGCAACCTCGGCGCGACCTCGCACGGAGCGTGCATTGTCCTGCCCGCGCCGGGCTTCGACCCGGCGGCGACCCTGCGAGCCGTCGCGCAGGAGAAAGTCACATCCTTGTACGGCGTGCCGACCATGTTCATCGCCGAACTGGGCCTGCCGGACTTCGCCGAGTACGACCTGTCCAGCTTGCGCACGGGCATCATGGCCGGTTCGCCGTGCCCGGTCGAGGTCATGAAGCGTGTAGTTGCCGAGATGCACATGACCGAGGTGGCGATCTGCTACGGCATGACCGAGACGTCACCGGTTTCCACGATGACCCGCAGCGACGATGGTCTGGCCCGCCGTACCGAGACGGTCGGCCGCGTAATGCCGCACCTGGAGTCCAAGGTCGTCGACCCGGCCACCGGAGTGGTCCTGCGCCGCGGTGAGCCGGGTGAACTGTGCACCCGCGGCTACTCGGTCATGCTCGGCTACTGGGACCAGCCGGAGGCCACCGCGGAGGCGATCGACGCTGCGCGCTGGATGCACACCGGCGACCTCGCGACGATGGATTCCGACGGGTACGTCAACATCGTCGGCCGCATCAAGGATCTGGTGATCCGCGGCGGCGAGAACGTGTACCCGCGGGAGATCGAGGAGTTCCTGTACGCCCACCCGGACGTATCGGACGTGCAGGTGATCGGCGTGCCAGACGCCAAGTACGGCGAGGAGCTCATGGCCTGGGTCGTGATGCGGCCGGGCGCCGAGCCGTTGACCGCCGAGGCGGTGCGGGCGTACTGCGCCGGCAAGCTGGCACACTTCAAGATTCCGCGGTACGTCCACGTCGTCGACGGCTTCCCGATGACGGTCACCGGCAAGGTACGCAAGGTGGAGATGCGCGAGCGGGCCGTCGACATACTCGGCCTGCACGACGCGGCCGGCATCCGCAAGGCCTGAGCGGGTTCACTAGTCCCGGAACTCGCCGGGCGGCGTCGCGTTCGGGGACTCGTGCTTCTCTTTCTCCGCCTCGCGTAGCTGCACCCGGCGGATCTTGCCGGAGATGGTCTTGGGCAGGTCGGCGAACTCGATCCGCCGCACCCGGGCGAACGGCGACAGGTGCTCCCGGGAGTGCGCGAAGATCGCCCGTGCGGTCTCCGCGTCCGGCGCCCAGCCCTCGGCCAGCACCACGTACGCCTTGGGGACGGCCAGGCGTAGCTCGTCCGGCGACGGCACGACGGCGGCCTCCACCACCGCCTCGTGCTGTATCAGCACGCTCTCCAGCTCGAACGGCGAGATCCGGTAGTCCGACGCCTTGAACACGTCGTCCGTGCGCCCGACATAGGTGATGTAGCCGTCGGCGTCCCGAGAGCCGATGTCACCGGTGTGGTAGTAGCCGCCGGCCATCCGCTCCGCGGTGAGTTCCTCGTCGCCGTGGTAGCCGACCATCAGCCCGAGCGGCCGCGGATCCAGGTCGAGGCAGATCTCGCCCTCGGCGGCGTGCTCTCCGGTGACCGGGTCGATAAGCGCGACGTGGTACCCCGGCACCGGCCGCCCCATCGACCCCGGCCGTACGGGCTGCCCAGGGGTGTTGGCGATCATCACGGTCGTCTCGGTCTGCCCGAAGCCGTCGCGGATCGTCACCCCCCACGACTTCCGCACCTGCTCGATGACCTCCGGATTGAGCGGCTCGCCGGCGCCAACCGCGAGCTTCGGCGGGTTCTTGAGCGCGGTCAGGTCGGACTGGATGAGCATCCGCCACACGGTCGGTGGCGCGCAGAAGCTCGTCACGCCGCACCGCTGCATCTCGCTGAGCAGCCGCTGCGCGTCGAACCGGGTGTAGTTGTGGATGAATACGCACGCCTGCGCGTTCCACGGCGCGAAGACGTTGCTCCAGGCGTGCTTGGCCCACCCGGGCGACGAGATGTTGAGGTGGACGTCTCCCGGGCGCAGCCCGATCCAGTACATGGTGGACAGGTGGCCGACCGGGTAAGACGCGTGGGTGTGCTCGACCAGCTTCGGGTGTGCCGTGGTGCCGGAGGTGAAGTAGAGCAGGAGCGTGTCGCTCGCCTCCGTCACCCCGTCGGGCGTGAAGTCGCTGGATTCGGAGTGCGCATCGGCGAAGCTGCGCCAGCCCTCGACGGCCGTGCCGACCGCGATGCGGGTGACCGAGGCGTCGATCTCCGCGAAGCGGGATGTGGCCTCGGCCGTGACGATCACGTGCTGCGCTCCGCCGCGGGTCACCCGGTCGCGGGCGTCGGCCGGGCCGAGCAGCGGGGTCGCCGGGATGATGATCGCACCCAGCTTCATCAGCGCGAGGATCGTCTCCCACAGCTCGACCTGGTTGCCCAGCATGAGCACCACCCGGTCGCCCCGGCGCACACCCTGGGCGCGCAGCCAGTTCGCGACCTGGTTCGATCGTGCCGCCATCTCCGCGAACGTGAGGCGCTGCTCCGACCCATCCTCCTCGACGATCCACAGCGCGGGGCTGTCGTTGTCCCGGGCGATCTCGTCGAACCAGTCCAGCGCCCAGTTGAAGGCGCCCAGCCGCGGCCAGCCGAACTGCGCGTACGCCTCGGCGTATTCCTCGCGGTGGTCCAGCAGAAAGTCGCGCGCCTCGCGGAACGCCGCAGTGCCCTCACCGGTCACGGTTCCTCCTCCACGACTGGGCCGATCGTGGTCAGCCTGCGCCTGTCGCGGTCGCGCCGCCACCCCTGAGCTGGGTGGCGGCGCGTGGCCGCGGTCAGGCCAGCCGGAACCGCTGCGCCAGGGTGCCGTTGCAGTCGTAGATCTGCAGCCGGTCGCCGGCCCGCTGGAGGCCGCCCGGGTCGTCGAGGCAGCGGCCCGACCGCGGGTTGAGCATCGTGCCGTCGGTCCTGGTCACCCACTCCTGCGCGGCGGTGCCGTTGCAGTCGAACAGCTGCACCGGCGTCGAGTTGGCGGTGCCGGCGCCGCGCACGTCGAGGCACTTGCCGAACGCGCGGAGCGAACGGTCGCCCGGTGCCGACCAGCGTTGCGCGTCGCTGCCGTTGCAGGTCCACAGCTGTACCGGCGTACCCGACGTGGGGTCGGCGTCGGCCACGTCCGCACACAAGGCGGCCGGGCCGGCGATCGGTCCGGGCGGCGGCCGCCAAGACTGCGCGGCGGTGCCGTTGCAGTCGTAGAGCTGGAGCTGCACGGCGCCGGGCGTGGTGTTGCCGTTCGGCACGTCGAGGCAGCGGCCGGACGCGAGGTTGGTGAGAGCGCCGTTCGACTGGCGGGCCCAGGACTGTCCGCCCGTGCCGGCGCAGGTGGAGATCGTGATCGGGCTGCCGTTGCCCGTGCCCGCCGCGGCCAGGCACCGGCCCAGCAGCCGCACCGTGCCGTCGCCCGGGTAGCCGGCCTGCTGGGCGGCGCTGTGGTTACAGGTGTAGAGCTGCACCGGCTGGCCGTCCGCGGCGGTGCCGTCGCGGACGTCGAGGCAGAGCCCGCCGGCACCGATGACCTCGCCGGTCGCCGGGTTGCCGGCGGCCGCGCCGCTGAGCGCGACCGTGTGCGGGGCGCCGAGCGGCAGCGCGTCCGTCGTCACGGTGACCGTCCGCCGGTCCGCGTTGTACGCCCACGCGGTCTCCGGCACCTGCACGCCGTCCACGAGCACCGCGGTGGGCGCTACCGAGTTCGACAGCCGCAGGGTGTAGGCCCGCGCGGTCGGCGCGCCCGGATACGTGCCCGCCACGGCGCCGACGGTCAGTGTGCGGGTGGCGTCGCGCCACGAGAACGCCGACGTGGCCGACTGCCCGGAGCGGAACCCGGGACCGTCCCCGGCGTCCTGGTAGAGCGAGTAGGCGCCGTCGGCGCCACCGGCGACGTTCACGGTCAGCTGCGTCGCCGGCCGCTGCGCGGCGTTCTCCACGTAGTCGGTGCGGGTCGGCACGATGCCGCCTGCCTTGACCAGAACCGGCATCCGCGACAGCGGCGCGGTGATGGTGACGGTCGCCGGACCGGCGTACGTGGTGCCGGTGAACCAGTCGGTCCAGCTGCCTGGCGGGATCCACACCGACACAGCGCCGTTGCCCGAGGCGTCATTGGGGCTCGTGATGGGCGCGACCAGCAGGTTATCGCCGTAGAGATATTCGCCGCCGGTGGTGTACGCGGCCGCGCTGGCCGGGTAGTCGAGGTAGAGCGGGCGCACGATCGGTACGCCGGTCAGATTGGCCTGCCGGGCGGCTGTGTACGTGTACGGCACCAGAGCCTCGCGTAGCCGCAGGAACCGCTGCGCGCTGGCCGCCGCATCGCCGGTGTAGTCCCAGGGAAGGCGGTCGCCGTGGTCGGAGTGCAGCCGGTCGATGGGCTGGAACGTGCCGAGCTGAACCCAGCGCGCGTACATGTCGTCGGCGAGGTGCCCGCCGTGGAAGCTGCCGATGTCGTGGCTGACGTTGGAGATGCCCGCCGCGGCCTCGTCGGCGGTGTACCGCGCCTCGTACGCGAGCATCTCCCATGTCGCCGGCGTGTCGCCGGTGAAGTGCATCGTGGTGCGCCGCTCCGACCAGGGACCGATCGGGTACGCGGCGGCGACGCCGGCGCGTTCCGCTCCGCCGATCCGGGCGAACGAGAAGCCGCGCACGCCGCGGTTGGTGAATTCGTCGGCATACGCCTGGTTGATGAAGTTGTCCGGCGCGACGTGCGGATCCGAGGCGAGCGAGCCGCCGCAGAATGTGCAGTAGTCCAGCCACCAGGTGCGTACGCCCTGCTGCTCGAAGGGCCGGTGGAGGTTCAGGTAGGCGGCCAGCTGCGCGGGCTTGGACCAGTCGAAGGCGGCGTTGCCGCCATCGGGCAGCAGCCCGCCGGCCTGTGCGTTGGCCGCCGCGTACTTCGGGTCGTTCGGGGCGATCGAGGGGTGGATGTTCAGCGACACTGACAGGCCCTGCTGCTTGGTCCAGTCGAGGAAGCCCTGCGGGTCCGGGAACAGCGTGGTGTTCCAGTTCCAGCCGTTCCACTGGCTTGGCGACTTCCAGTCGGTGTCGACGACCAGCCAGTCCAGCGGCACGTACGAACCGCGGAATCGGGCCAGCAGCGCCTGGTAGTCCGCGGCGCTGTAGGCGTAGTAGCGGGAGAACCAGAGGCCGTACGCCGACTGTGGCAGCAGGGCGCTCGGCCCGGTGAGCGCGTTCAGGTCGCCCAGGGCGCGGCGGTAGTCGCTGCCGTACCCGAAGAAGTAGCCGTCCTGGTACGGCTGCGCGCCATGCCCAGGACGGTCCGTGGCGGTATGGTCGGCGGCCATCAGGGCGGTCCGGGAGTCGTCGAGCAGATACCACCCGCCGCGGTTCAGCAGGCCGGGATGCTCAGGCGTCGGTACCACCCATGGGTTGTCCAGCGACCGCGTCCAGCCGCCGAGCGTGCTGGTCGGCCCGGCGCCGTAGCCGGTGGTCGCGAGCCCGGTCGCGGCGCCGGGGTAGCCGGTGGCGCCGGTGGGCGTGACGGCGATGCTGTCCAGGTTGACCTTTCCGGAGTCCCCGGCGTCCAGCTGCACGGCGATCGTGTTCGTGCCGGCCCGCAGATTCACGGTCGCGGACGCCACCGCCCAGGTGTCCCACGAGCCGGTCGGTGCGAACGAGAGGCGCGGGCCAGCCGCACCGTTGACCCGTGTGGAGAGCGTGCGCGTGGTGTTCTGCCCGTCGCCTCCGACGGCGTTGGCGTACCGCACGGCGAGGCGGTACGAGCCCGCCGCCGGGACGGCCGAGACGTCCTGTTCGATCCCGCTGCCGGTGTCCTCCAGTGTGGCGACGAAGCCGGAGCCCGCGTACCCGCCGTGGTCCAGCGCCGTCCCGGCGCGCCACCGCAGCAGCGCGTTCTCGGCCTCGCACGCCGTGGACATCACACAGTAGGACGGGAAGACCGGGTTCGCGGTCGTGTTCGTGGCCGTCAGCACCACGGAGAGGTTCGCGGCCGTGAACGGCCCGCTGTCGCGCCGGTAGCGCAGCGTGAGGGCGGCGGTGCGGATCTCACGGTAGCCGTCCGCGGTGACCCCGGTGGTGTACGCCGGCGGGACGAACGCCCGGTTAACCGCGTTGAACGTGGTGGCGTCCTGGAACGCGCCATCGCCGGCGTACTCCATCCGGATCAGCGTCGGGCTCAGAACCGCGAAGCGCGCGTTGCCGTCCACCACGGCCTCGGATGCGGCGGCCACGGGCGTGGCGGGGACAGCGAGGACTACGGCGGCGCAGAGCAGGATGGCCGCGGCGGCGCCGCGGACCCATCGGGACGGGCGACGAAGGGACGCGTGCATGTGGCACCTCGCGCGAAGGGGTGGACAGTCATGACGGTCGATGCCCCATGAGACACACATCCACGGACGTAAATCAACGGTTTCTCACGCGTTGCTGCCGTCTATCCCAGCGACTCCACCCGATAGGCTCCGCCGTCCTCGATCAACAGGACACCTGCGCCCTTGCCCAGCGGGGGGACGACCTGACCGGCCAGTCCGAGCACGGCGGCCTCGTTCGTCGGGCTGTGCCCCACGACGAGCGCCCGGCCGCCCTCCGGCAGCGATTGCACCACCTGTCGCAGCGCCGACCCGAGCAGGTACGACTCCCTCTCGACCAGGTCCGGGTCGATCGCCCGCATGGCCTCGAGGTCCGCGCCCTTCCCGGCTGCCTTGGCCGCTTCGCGCCAGCGCTCCTCGACCGCGGACCTCAACCCGGTCGCCAGCGTGATCGGTACGTCGTTCTGGCCCGCGGCGCGCCGGAGGATCTCCAGCATCTCGGTCGCGCGTGTCGCGCCGGTGGAGACGAACGCGGCGTACGGCGGGTGCAGCCGGTCGCGACCGATCGCCTCGGCGTCCGCCACGCCCTGCGGCGTGAGACGGTCGCCGTCGTTGTCGGTGTGTCGACGCAGCTCTACGTACCGCATGGACGAATCCCCGTACGAGGCTCAGTACGGGCTCAACCCGTAGCCCAATGGGAACAGCGGAGTCTTGCCGTCGCCGTTGTTGATCGGCTCGTCGGTGACGGCGGTCGGCCAGCTGACCGGGAGCTTGCCGGTGAAGCCGGCGCCGAACAGCACGTCCGTGATGCCTTGACCCTCCGTCCCGGGCAGCCATGCCGCCACGAACGCGTTCGCCTTGGGCAGCTGGTTGGTGGCGATGATCGGCCGTCCGGAGTAGAGGATCGCGATGCACGTCGTGACGCGCGCGCAGATGTCGCTGAGCTGGCTCGCGTTGTCGTTGCCGAACGCCAGTGTCGAGGAGTCGCCCTGGCCCTCGGCGTACGGGGTCTCGCCGCCGACCCAGATGCCGATGTCGGCGCTGTAGCTGCCCTTGGTGCGGGTGCCGACGTTCTGCAGGG
Organism: Actinomycetota bacterium; assembly: GCA_046724195.1. Lineage (GTDB taxonomy): Bacteria > Actinomycetota > Actinomycetes > Mycobacteriales > Micromonosporaceae > Actinoplanes. The sequence goes on along the minus strand of JBKOWB010000427.1, from coordinate 45 downwards.
TGATGTTGGTGCCGGCAGTGGCCTGCTGGAGCGCCTGCCAGAAAG
>JBKOWB010000340.1:0-7532 GCA_046724195.1 Actinomycetota bacterium | reverse complement strand
GCGGACCGCCCAGCTCAGCCCGTCGCGGCCGCTGACCCGGCGACCCACCACCCGGACGCCGCCGAGCGGCAGCCGGTGGTGCGACGTGTACGCGACCGAGCGGGTCACCCGGGTCCTCACCTGGTCGGGGAGCTCACCGGGCTCGAGCAGGAGGTAAGTCGCCACGGGGCCGTCCACAAGCACCGTGTAGCCGTCCCGCTCCTCGGCCACCTCGGCCGGCGTGATGCGCGACTCGCGACCGGACCACGCGGCCTTGTGGATCTCGTGCCATCCGAGCCGGCCACGCTCCGGCAGCCACAGGCCACGGGTAGTGGCGACGACCACGGGAGAGGCCGGATCGTCCGAAGTAGCCGCCCAGGCCAGGATCCGTTCGTCCGGGTCCAGCGCCGGACGCCGGTCGGCGGGCAGCTTGGGACGCCGACGAAGGAAGCTCACAGTCCACCTGCCGCCTGCTCGCGCAACGCCCGCGCGTGCTGTTCGAGGGATATCAATTCGCCCGTCATCGCCCAGAACTCGTCCTTCTGGGTGACCGGATTCATGCGCTGCACCTTGGACTTGAGGTTGCGCACCTTGGCCGTCACCGTCGGTACCTGCAGCCGCGCGAGCGTGACCTGCACGTACCGGGGATCCGCTTCGCCGTCGACGTGCAGCGGTTCGACGGCCAGTTCGCCGACCAGCGCCTTGGCGCCCAGATCGGTGCAGGCGTCGCGGACCGCTTCGATCCAGACCACCCCGCCGACCGCCGTGGTCGTGCCGCCCGCGGCCGCGATCGCGGTCCGGACCGCCTGGAGCACCGGGTGCCCGTAGTTCTCCGGGCCCAGCGCGTCGAACATCGGCCCGGCGAGCACGGGATACTGTAAGGCCAGCTTGAGCGCCTCGCGCTCGACCACCCGCTGCGGGCTGTCCGCCTGCGCCGGCACGCGCGGGGCAGGGCCGGCGTCGTTTCGGCCCATGGCGGCGGCGACGGCCTGCTGCACCGGCTCGAGGTCCATACCGAGGTTCGCGGCGAGCTTGCGGGCGTACTCGGGGCGCTTCTCCCGATCTTTGATCTTGGCGACCAGCGGCGCGGCGCGCCGCATGGCCTCGACCCGCCCCTCGACCGCGTCGAGGTCGAAGCGCGACAGGATCTGTCGTAGCGCGAACTCCACCAGCGGTTCCCGGCTGGCGATCATGTCTTTGACTGCCAGGTCTCCCTTGGCCAGGCGCAGTTCGCAGGGATCCATGTTGTCCGGACTGACCGCGATGAACGTCCGCCCCACGAAACGCTGGTCTTCGTCGAACGCCCGCAGCGCCGCCTTCTGGCCGGCCGCGTCCCCGTCGAAGGTAAAGATGATCTCGCCGGCGAAGCCGTCGGCGTCCATCAGCAGGCGCCGCAACACTCCGATGTGGTCGGTGCCGAACGCGGTGCCACAGGTCGCCACGGCCGTCGGTTCGCCGGCCTCGTGGCAGGCCATGACGTCGGTGTAGCCCTCGACGACCACGACCCGGCCCCGCTTGGCGATCTCCCGCTTCGCCTGGTCGATGCCGTACAGGACGTGCGACTTCTTGTAGAGCGGCGACTCGGGCGTGTTGAGGTATTTCGGGCCGTCGTCGTCCTCGAACAGCCGGCGCGCGCCGAACCCGATGACGTCGCCGGTCAGGTCCTTGATCGGCCAGACCAGCCGGCGGCGGAACCGGTCGATGAGCGAGCCTGAGCGGGCCGGCTTGGCCAGGCCGCCCGTGGTCAGCTCCTCGGCCGTGAAGCCCTTCTGGCGCAGGTACTTCGCCAGGTGGTCCCATCCCTCGGGGGCGAAGCCGCAGCCGTACCGCTCCGCCGCGTCGCGGCCGAAGCCGCGCTCGGCGAGGAACTCACGCGCCTTGCGCGCGCCGGGTGAAACGAGGTGATCGCGGTAGAACTCGGCGGCCGCGGCGTGCGCGGCGATCAGGCGCTGCTTCTGCCCGGGCTGCTGGCGCGGCCCGGCCGACGGCGAGTGCGTCTCGTCGTAGCGCAGTTGGATGCCGGCCTTGCCGGCCAGCCGCTCGACAGCCTCGACGAACGTGAGGTGGTCGGCGTCCATGAGGAACTTGATCGCGTCGCCACCGGCCCCACAACCGTGACAAAAATAGACATTCCGGGCAGGCGATACCGTGAACGACGGCGTCTTCTCGTCATGGAACGGGCATAGGCCCTTGAGGTTGCCGCCGCCGGCCGACCTGAGCGTCACGGTCTCGCTGATCACGTCGGCGATCGAGGTACGGTCGCGGACCAGCGCAATGTCTTCGTCCTTGACCCGGGCCACCGGTACATCCTGCCTCGCGCTATCGACCGCCCGCCACGAGGGTCCGGTGCCACGTCACGGCGGCCGGGTCGGTAAGCGAGGCCACCTGGTCGATCACCACGCGCAGGCGGCCCGCATCGTCGCCGGCCGCCTTCCACATCGGCGCGAACAGGGGATCGAGGCGGTCGGGCGCACGCCGGTAGAGCGCCTCGACCAGCTCGATGAGGATCGTGCGCTGGCGGTCGTACCAGGCCTCGGCGGCGCGGGCCCGTAGCACGTAGCGCAACGCCATGCCCTTCAGCAGCGCGCACTGGTTGCGCACCGTGCGTGGGACGACCAGGTCGGCGTCGTAGCGGCGCATCGGCTCGGAGCCGTAGAGGCTATGCGTGGCGCCCACCGCGGATGACACGAAGCGGCCGGTCAGGACGCTGGTCGTGCGCTTGAGGGCGATCTGCGCGGAGTAGGACCCGTCGTAGTCGGCGACGGCCGCGACCACCTCGTCGGCGAGCAACGCGGCCAGGGTTTCGACCAGGACGTCCGTCGGTTCGTCGGAGTACGTGGCCGCGACATCCGCACAGAGCTCGGCCCGCTCGGTCGCGTCGTGCAGCAGCGGCCGCAGCGAGAGATAGCCGCCGTGGATGCCGTCCTCCACGTCGTGCACGGAGTACGCCACGTCGTCCGCCCAGTCCATGACCTGCGCCTCGAGGCAGCGCCGCTCCCCTTCCGGAGCGCCTTGTCGCAGCCAGTCGAACGCCGGCAGGTCCTCGGCGTACACGCCGAACTTGCGCCGGCCGTCGCGTCGTAGCCAGGGGTACTTGCACGTCGCGTCGAGCGAGGCCCGGGTGAGGTTGAGGCCGGCGCCGTCGACCTTGGCCTCCAACCGGGTCAGGACGCGAAGCGTCTGGGCGTTGCCCTCGAACCCGCCGCACGCCTGCGCGACCTCGTCGAGCGCCGCCTCGCCGTTGTGTCCGAACGGCGGGTGCCCGATGTCGTGCGCCAGCCCGGCCACGTCCACCACGTCCGGGTCACAGCCCAGCCGGGCGCCCATCTCCCTGGCGATCTGCGCGACCTCGAGCGAGTGGGTGAGCCGGGTCCGCAGGAAGTCGTCCGAGCCGGCCGTGTGCACCTGGGTCTTCGTGGCGAGCCGGCGGAAACCTGCGGAGTGCAGCACGCGGGCCCGGTCCCGCTCGAACGGGCTGCGGCCGTACCCGCTGTCCTTGATCGGCTCGGGCACCCGGCGTTGCGCATCGCCGTCGGACCGTGTCATGTGCCCAACACTAGGGCGTTGCGCTACTGACCCCTCGGGGAAGTCAATACGCAGAACTCGTTGCCCTCCGGATCCGCGAGCACCACCCAGCTGACGTCGCCCTGGCCGATGTCGACGGGCCGGGCGCCCATGTCGACGAGCCGCTCCACCTCGGACTCCTGATCGTCCGGCCGCAGGTCGATGTGCAGTCGGTTCTTCCCCGTCTTGGCGTCCGGCACGGGCGTGAAGAGCAGGCCGGGCATCTCGTCCGGGGTACGGCGGATCTCGACCTCGCCCGGCTCCTCGTGGACGATCTGGTAGCCGAGCGCCTCCGCCCACCATCGGGCCAACCGCGCCGGATCCTCCGAGTCCACGACGATCTGTTCCCAGCGGCTGGCCATGAATTGCCTCCCGTATATGCACCGAAAAGTGGCGATCATGTTACGCGCCACGGGCGGGTAGCTGACGAACGGACGAACGCATCGCCGTGCGACCGCGCCGCCTGAAGATCGAGTCTCAGCCGCCGCTGTTGTCCATCTCGGCGCCCTCGGGCACGGTGTCGTCGTCGCGGCTGTCGAGCCAGCCGTAGGGCAGCGAGACCCTGCCGGGAGCGTTGACGCGCCCGCGCGGCTGGCCCAGCGAATCCCGCGGGAATGGCTCATCCGGGTCCAGCCTGGCGAGGAGGCCGTCCAGCTCCGCCAGCGACGACACCATGGCCAGGCTACGGCGCAGGTCACCGCCCACCGGGAAGCCCTTGAGGTACCACGCCACGTGCTTGCGGAAGTCGGCGCAGCCGTGGCGCTCGTCCTCCAGCGCGCCGACGAGCAGGTGCGCGTGCCGGGACATGATGGCGGCCACCTGGCCGAGGGTCGGCAGCGCCTGCGCGGGTTCGCCGGTGAAGGCCGCCTGGAGATCGGCGAACAGCCACGGCCGGCCGAGGCAGCCGCGGCCCACGACCACGCCGTCGGCGCCGGTGTGGGCGACCATGCGGAGCGCGTCGGAGGCCTCCCAGATGTCGCCGTTGCCCAGGACCGGGACGTCGAGCGCCTGCTTGAGCGTGGCGATCGCGTCCCAGTCGGCGGTACCCGAGTAGCGCTGTTCGGCGGTACGCGCGTGCAGGGCGACGGCCGCGACGCCGGCCTCCTGGGCGATCAGACCGGCCTCCACGTACGTCAGATGGTGGTCGTCGATGCCCTTGCGCATCTTGACCGTGACCGGGATGCCGGCCGGGGCGGCCGCTTCGACGGCCTGCTTGACGATGCGGCCGAAGAGCCGCCGGCGCCAAGGTAAGGCCGATCCTCCGCCGCGCCGGGTGACCTTGGGCACGGGGCAGCCGAAGTTGAGATCCACGTGGTCGGCGAGGTCGTCCTCGGCGACCATCCGGACCGCGGCGGCCGTCACGTCGGGGTCGACACCGTAGAGCTGCAGGCTGCGAAAGTCCTCGTCCGGCGCGAACTGGATCATCTTGAGCGTCTTGGGAATCCGCTCGACCAGCGCGCGGGTGGTGATCATCTCGCAGACGTAGACGCCGCCGCCCTGTTCGCGGCAGAGGCGGCGGAACGCCACGTTGGTGATGCCTGCCATCGGGGCGAGCACCACGGGCGGCCACACGTCGTGCTTCCCCAGGGTCAGGGCCGCGGCAAGGGCGAGAGTCACGCCTTCGAGGATGGCACGCCGGCGCGGCCGACGGCCGCGCCGGGTGCCGGAGCTACGTGGTCAGGACACGGTCCACTTCTGGTTGGCGCCGCCCGTGCAGTCCCAGATCTGCAGTCGGGTGCCGTTCGACGAGCCCCAATCCTTGGCGTCCAGGCACCTGTTGGCCTGAGGGTTGACGATGTCGCCGGCCGCGGTGACGACCCACTTCTGGTTCGGGCCACCCCAGCAGTCCCACAGCTGAACCAGGGCGCCGTTGTTCGTGACGTTGCCGGTGATGTCCATGCACTTGCCAAGCGCCCGGATCGTGCCGTCGCCGCCAATCGTCCAGCTCTGCGCGACCGTGCCGTTGCAGTCCCACAGCTGGACCGCGGTGCCGTTCGCCGAGTTCGCACCGCTGACATCGACACATTTGCCGCCGTACCCGCTGATGCGGCGGCCGCCGCCTCCCCCACCACCACTGACCTGGTTGACCGCGTTCTGCGCCTCGGCCATGTGCGCCTGGTATGCACCGTTGTTGTAGGTGGTCCACTGCGTCCAACCACCGTTGGCCCAGATGGTGTGGGTCCCCCTCGCGTTGCAGGGCGGGTCGAACGCGCAGGCGTCGGAGACCTCGCCGTGCCAGTACGAGTTGATCTGCCAGAGGCCACGGTCCACGCTGCAGTCGGTGTTGATCAGCCGCGCCCGGGTCCAGCCCGCGCTCTCGGCCTCGGCCACGGCCACCGAGATCACCCAGTCGTTGCCGCTGAAGCCCGCGTCCCGTGCCAGCTGGGCGATCTGGACTGCACTGTCATGGTCACCTTCCAGGAAGCTCTGCTGCTGGCAGGACGCGAGCGGCGCAAGCCGGGAGCCATGCGGTCCGGCGGGACGGGTACCGGCCTGGGCCGGCGAACCGAGCAGCACGGACCCGGCGAGGGCCAGCGCCACCGCGCCAGCCAACAGCACCAGACGGAGAGGGCGCATCCGGACCTCCTCAACTGTTGACAATGTTTCCAGTTGAGAATGGAGCCTAACGTTGATGAACCTCGATGGATAGCGTGTCGCGCGGTCCTCCGGGTTCTGGCAGAGTCGGGGCGTGACCGATGAGGCGATCAGCCCCCGCCGGCTCGTGGCCGTCTTCTCGTCGCCGGTGGCCGAGTTCCTGCTGCGGTTCGGCGTCGAGCTGGGCTTCCACTCCGTTCTGGTCGAGCCGGATTCGAGCCGGCTGCAGGGCCCGCCGAAGCCGCACGGCGACCGGGTGGTGAGCGACCTGGCCACGGCCGGGCTCGACGAGCACACCGATGTGGTGCTGACCGACCATCACCGTCCCGAGATCGGCGAGATCCTCAAGACGGCGCTGGAGAGCGAGACCCGCTGGATCGGCATGATGGGCAGACCGCAGGTCGAGGGCCCGCATGTCGAGATGCTGCGCCGGCTCGACGTACCGGAGGAGCAGATCAAGCGGGTGCACCGGCCGGTCGGGCTCAACATCGGATCCCGTACGCCGGCCGAGATCGCGGTGGCGACCCTCGCGGGCCTCATCGCGGACCGTAACGGCCGCCCCGGCGGCTTCCAGTTCTAGGGCCTGTATCAAAGCCCCCGGTCCCAGCGCCTACTCCGGGATCGTGAACGACAGGAGTTCGACATGAGCGACACACTCGATTGGAACGCGAAGACCATCGCGGAGTTCCGAGCGAGCGAGGGCAGGGTTGGTGGGTACTTCGAGGGCGCTCCAATGGTCCTGTTGCATCACCGCGGCCGAAAGAGCGGACGGGAGTACGTTACGCCGACGATGTACCTCCCGCACGACACCGAGCCGGACATCATCTACGTCTTCGCAACCAAGGCAGGAGCACCCACCAACCCCGACTGGTACCACAACCTGACCGCCGCCGATATCGGCAGTGTCGAACGCGGAACCGAGACATACAAGGTGACCGTCCGCGAATTGACCGGCGCCGAACGCGACCGAATCTACGCCGAGCAAGCGCGGCGCTACCCAGGCTTTGCCGAGTACGAACGCCAAACTGCTGGAGTCCGCACCATTCCTGTGCTCGAACTTAGGCGCGCGTAGGCACGGCCACCGGCGGCCACCGGATCAGTGCGACGAACCGGCTGAGATCCTCGTGTGGGGATGCACGTCACCCTGGCCGCCTGACCGGCCGGCCAGGGATGGCAGGTGATCGACAACGGGCGCTGCAGCCTTGGCTCAGATCTTGCGGGTGCACCTCGGTACATGAAATATCACGTTACGTCGCAGACACCGCACGCCAGCCGCCCACCTTTGCAAGCGACACGCCACCTGTTGCGCGACGGCCCGCCGCCTCCCGCACCCGGCTCGATCGCACGACGTTGGTTGCGTCGCCGGACCACCGGATTGGCCAGCACGCCAACTC
>JBKOWB010000050.1:0-4062 GCA_046724195.1 Actinomycetota bacterium | reverse complement strand
GCCGTACTCGCTGCCGAGCACCTGTCCGAGCTCGGTCGGCGAGACGTCCCAGGCCGGTGCCCCGCTGGAGTTCGGCGCCTGCAGCCAGATCTGGGCCAGGGTGCCGGACGCGATCAGACCCAGGCCCACGCGGACCAGCCGGATCGGGCCGCGGCGCGACGCCCGGCGTGGCCACAGTAGCGCCAGGAACAGGGCCGGGCCGATGGCGAGCGCCAGCCCGGCGTACCCCAGATAGCGGACCGTGGGGACGCCGACCGCGACCGACCGATGGACGCCCGCCGCGACGGGGTCCGGTGGGCGCGCGGACGGCGCGCCCACCGAGAACGTCAGCCCGCCCCCGACGGGATGGCTGTCGGCGGAGATCACCCGGTAGCTGACGACGTAGGTCCCGAGCGGACGGTCGGCCTTGCGTACCGGGATGCGCAGTACGGCACCGTTCGCGGTGGCTCGTCCGGAGATCCGTTTGCCGTCCGGCGCGAGTACCTCGACCCGCCCGTCAACCGGTGTGACGCTCTCACTGAACGTGATGGTGATCTCGGTGGGGGACGCCCCGACGATGCTGCCGGGAGCGGGGCTCGAGCTCAGCAGCGCCGCGTGCGCGCTGGCCGGGGCGGCCGGCGCGAGCAGCGCGCCCAGCCCGATGACGGTCATGATCAGTACGCGCGGCAGCCAACCGGGGGCGCGGCCCCGCCGCCCACGGGTGCTCCGCGGCCCCCCAGCCGCCGTCACCGCTGTCACGACAAGTAGTTCGCATCGTGCCCCGGAAAGGTTCAACACGTGCCCCGTACAGCGCGCGACGATACGATCCGGGCAGGCGCCCGCGTCCCTGGGCGGGCCTCACGCCAAGGAGGCCATCGATGTCCGTGAATCCTCGTGCCGGCACGCCTGCCGACTCCCGCGACCTCATCGACGTGCCCCGGGTGGTGCTCAGCTACTACACCGAGCACCCGGATCCCGAGATCCCGGAACAGCGCGTCGCGTTCGGCACGTCCGGGCACCGCGGCTCGAGCCTCAAGACCGCGTTCAACGAGGACCACATCGTCGCGACCAGCCAGGCGATCGTCGAGTACCGCAAGAACCAGGGCACCGACGGCCCGGTGTTCCTGGGCCGGGACACGCACGCGCTCAGCGAGCCCGCGATGGTCAGCGCGCTCGAGGTGTTCGCGGCCAACGACGTGACCGTGCTGATCGACAGCCGCGACGGCTACACGCCGACGCCGGCGCTCTCGCACGCGATCCTGACGTACAACCGCGGGCGCACGTCCGGCCTGGCGGACGGCGTCGTGGTCACGCCGTCGCACAACCCGCCGGACGACGGCGGGTTCAAGTACAACCCGCCCAACGGCGGCCCGGCGGACACGGAGGCCACCAAGTGGATCCAGGACCGGGCGAACACCTTGATCGCGGGCGGTCTCAAGGAGGTCCACCGCGTGCCGGCCGCGCGCGCCCGCGCGGCGTCGACCGTGTCCACGTACGACTATCTGTCCGGGTACGTCGACGATCTGCCGTCCGTGATCGACATGGAGGCCATCCGGTCGGCCGGCATCCGCATCGGCGCCGACCCGCTCGGTGGGGCGAGCGTCGCCTACTGGGGCGAGATCGGCGAGCGGTACGGCCTGAACCTGACGGTGGTCAACCCGGACGTCGACCCCACGTTCCGGTTCATGACGCTGGACTGGGACGGCAAGATCCGGATGGACTGCTCATCGCCGTACGCGATGGCCTCGCTGATCACCCAGAAGGACAAGTTCCAGATCGCCACCGGCAACGACACGGACGCCGACCGGCACGGCATCGTCACGCCCGACGCCGGCCTGATGAACCCGAACCACTACCTGTCGGTGGCCATCTCCTACCTGTTCCGGGCGCGCGCCGACTGGCCGTCGTCGGCCGCCGTGGGCAAGACACTGGTGTCGTCCTCGATGATCGACCGGGTCGCGGAGGACCTGGGCCGCCGGCTGGACGAGGTGCCGGTGGGCTTCAAATGGTTCGTGCCGGGCCTGCTGGACGGCTCGATCGGCTTCGGTGGCGAGGAGAGCGCCGGGGCGTCGTTCCTGCGCCGCGACGGTGGCCCGTGGAGCACCGACAAGGACGGCATGCTGCTCAACCTGCTCGCTTCCGAGATCCTGGCGACCACGGGACGCACCCCGAGCGAGCACTACCGCGACCTGACCGCCCGGTTCGGCAGCCCCGCGTACGCGCGGATCGACGCGCCGGCCAGCCGCGAGGAGAAGGCGATCCTGGCGCGGCTGTCCCCGTCCCAGGTGACCGCGAAGGAACTGGACGGCGAGCCGATCACCGCGGTACTGACCTCGGCGCCCGGCAACGGCGCGCCCATCGGCGGCCTCAAGGTGGTGACGAACACCGGCTGGTTCGCGGCCCGGCCGTCCGGTACCGAGGACGTCTACAAGATCTACGCCGAGTCCTTCGGTGGGCCCGATCACCTGGCCCGGATCCAGGAGGAGGCCCGCGCGGTGGTGTCGGCCGCGCTCAAGGGATAGGGCTCGGCCTGCCCGGCCCGCCATCGCGGCGGGCCGGGAGCTCAGCGCGTCAGGCTGGTACCTCGTTGCGGTCGCCGGCCCACATGAGGTGGAACGCGCCGTCCTTGTCGACGCGGTGGTACGTGTGCGCGCCGAAGAAGTCGCGCTGCCCCTGGATCAGCGCCGCGGGCAGCCGCTTGGCCCGAAGCCCGTCGTAGTAGGCCAGTGCCGACGCGAAGCCCGGCGCCGGGATGCCCTGTTCGGCGGCGAGCGCCACGACCCGGCGCCACCCCTGCTGGGCGCCGCTCACGGCGTCCAGGAAGTAGTCGTCGACCAGCAGCGTGGGCAGCTGCGGCGACTTGTCGTACGCGGCCCGGATGTACTCCAGGAACTTGGCCCGGATGATGCATCCGGCCCGCCAGATCTTCGCCATCGCACCGGGGTCGATGTCCCAGTCGTACTCCTTGCTCGCGGCCTGGATCTGCTGGAAGCCCTGCGCGTACGCCACGATCTTGGAGGCGAACAGCGCCTGCTCGACGTCGGCCTGCAGATCGTCGCCGCCGGCGCCCGCCCGCGCGGACGGGCCGGGCAGGCCGCTCGCGGCCTTGCGGGTGGTGGCGTCGCCGGACAGCGCGCGGGCGAACACGGACTCGGCGATGCCGCTGACCGGCACGCCCAGGTCCAGCGCGGACTGCACGGTCCAGCGTCCGGTGCCCTTCTGCTCGGCCTGATCCAGCACGACGTCGACGAACGGCTTGCCGGTCTCCGGGTCGTTCTGCCGCAGCACCTCGGCGGTGATCTCGATCAGGTACGACCCAAGCCGGCCCTCGTTCCAGCCGGCGAAGATGTCCGCGATCTCGGCCGGTGAGTGTCCGCCGACCTGCCGCAGCAGGTCGTACGCCTCCGCGATGAGTTGCATGTCGGCGTACTCGATGCCGTTGTGCACCATCTTCACGAAGTGGCCGGCACCGTCCGGGCCGACGTGCACGCAGCACGGCTCGCCGTCGACCTTGGCCGAGATGTCCTCGAGCAGCGGTCCGAGCGACTGGTACGACTCCACCGAGCCGCCCGGCATGATGCTCGGGCCGTGCAGCGCGCCCTCCTCGCCGCCGGACACGCCCGTGCCGACGAAGTGCAGTCCGCGTTCGCGCAGGGCGGCCTCGCGCCGCCGGGTGTCCAGGAAGTGCGCGTTGCCGGCGTCGATGAGCATGTCGCCCGGCTCGAGCAGCGGCGCGAACTCGTCGATCACGTCGTCCGTGGGCTTGCCGGCCTTTACCATGATCAGCACACGGCGCGGGCGCTCGAGGCTGGCCACGAAGTCCTCGGCGGTCTCCGAGGGGATGAACGTGCCCTCGGAGCCGTACTCCTCGAAAAGTTCCTTGGTGCGGCTGTAGGTGCGGTTGTGCAACGCGACCGTGTGGCCGTGACGCGCGAAGTTGCGGGCCAGGTTGCGGCCCATGACCGCCAGGCCGGTGACCCCGATCTGTGCCTTTTCCGTCATGTTCAGGTCCTTCCCTCGCTCACGCCGGGCACGCGCCCCCGGGGACACGCTCATTCTTACGTGTCTACTACGGCCGGGGTT
>JBKOWB010000094.1:0-6140 GCA_046724195.1 Actinomycetota bacterium | reverse complement strand
GTGTCGGCCTCGGCAAGGTGCCCGACGATCTCGTGCCCGGGCACCCGTCCGACACCGTCGGCGTAGGCGGAGTGCTCCCCCTTGAAGAAGCGCACATCGGTACCGCACACGCCGGCACTGACGACCGAGACGCGGACGTCGCCGGGGTGCAGCACCGGCTCGGGAACGTCGGTGACGGCGATGTCCCGGGGACCGTGGTAGACGACGGCTCGCATGGTCAGGCATCCGACCGTGCGGCGGCCTGCCACGACGGGACGAAGGCCGGCGATGTCACCTCGCTGAGGGACACGGTGCGTTCCTCGAGTATGGACAGCGTGCCGGCCAGTACCAGCGCCACGGCGCGGGTGCCGTCTTGGGCGCCGACGCGGACCGGAGCGCCGTCGATCGCGGCCACGAACTCGATCATCTCCCGGACGTAGGCCTCGGCGAACCGGTCGCGCCAGGACCTGAACACGGGCGCACAGCGCCGGGCTTCCCCGGCCGAGATGGTGGCTAGCCCAGCGGGTCCCGTCGCGCCGACCTGCACCATGCCGCCGGTGCAGGTCACCTCGACCCGGGCGTCGTATCCGTAGTCGGCGGGGCACACCCCGGCGACGCTGGCCAATGCCCGCGACTCGAAGGTGATCGTCGCCAGCATCGTGTCGTAGAAGTGCTCCGTTGACACCCCACGCTCGGCGCCCTTGAAATTGGCCACCCGTACGTGGATGTCCACCGGCGCTGAATCGGCGAACCAGCCGACGGTGTCGAGGTCGTGGCTGTTCACCTCCGCGAGCATGCCGTTGGAGGTGCGGATGTCGTTGGCCCACGGCGGGGGAAGGCCCGGACCGTGGGTCAGTGACTTGATGATGACGGGGGCGCCGATGGCGCCGCTGCGCAGCAGCTCGGCGGCTTGGGCGAAGTCGTGGTCGAAACGGCGCATGAAGCCCAGCTGCAAGGCCGTGCCGGCTCGCTCGGCGGCAGCCGTGATGTCGGCGCACTCCCGGAGGTTCATCGCCATCGGTTTCTCGAGATGGACCGGGAGTCCCGCGTCGAGCGCCTGGACCGCGAGCGGATGGTGGGTGAAGGTGGGAGTGGTGATGACCACGCCGTCGACGTCACCACGCTCGAGGGCCTCATCCAGCGATGAACACACGACGGACACGTCGTGGTCCGCGGCCAATTCCTCGGCGATCCGCCGGTCGGGGTCGACGATCGCCGCCACCTCGGCGCGATGGCCGACATGTTCGGTGATGTTGCGGGTATGCAGCCGGCCGACCCGGCCCGCCCCTACCACGCAGAGTCGCTTCTTCCCCATCAGGGCCTCTCCCCCGTCTGGTCTGACTGGACGGTTTCGGATTGATGGCCGTCGACCAGGCGGTCCGACCACCGGTGGTAGCGGGCGTAGGCGGCGCGGTAGGCCGGCCGGTTCGCCGAGTCCGGCGTGGCCACCGGACCGGACGCGGAGGAATCGAGCGGCGGAAGGTCGTGCCCGAGCGCGGCCATGGCGACCAGTGCGGCGCCGCGCGTGCCCGACTCGACGCCGGCGACCGGGCGGTACGGGGTCGACAGGACGTCGGCCTTGATCTGGTTCCAGACCTGGCTGCGGCTGCCTCCGCCCGTACCGACGACCTCGTCTATCGACAACCCTGGCAGGAGGCCCCGCGCGACGTCGGAGTATCGCCGGTACTCGAACGCGATCGACTCCAGTGTGGCGCGCGCGAGGTGGGCGCGGCGGTGGATGGGGGACAACCCGATGACGGCGCCGCGCAGGCCGGGTGCGACCGGAGCGATGCGTCCGGAGAAGTGGGGCGACACCACGAGGCCGTCGCTGCCGGGGGCGACCTCGGCCGCCGCGGCGTCGAGCTCGGCGTAAGCGGCATCGCCGAGCGCGGCGTGGCCGAAGATCTCATGGCAGATCCACTCGATCACCTGCCCGGCCCCGCCCACGTACGCGAGGGAGTACCAGCGCCCGGGCAGTGCGGCGCGCATCGTCATCAGGGTGCCGTGGGTGGTGTCGGGCGCGAACGCCGGCAGACAGACGCCGAACACGGCGGCTGTGCCGGCGATGTCGAACGCCTGAGCGGCCGCGGTCACGCCGGAGCCGAGCGCGCTGGCGGCCGTGTCTCCGCAGCCGGCGGCGATGGGTGTCCCGGCGATAAGCCCAAAGTCGGGCGCCGTCTGGGCGTTGAGCTGGCCGATGATGCTGGTGCTCTCCACGATTGTGGGCAGCAGGTCAGGCTCGATGCCCACGGTGCGGCCGAGGGCCTCGTCCCACCGGCCCCGTCCCACGTCCGCAACGGAGGTGAAGTGCAGGTAGGACGGGTCGATGAAGGCCTTGTCGCCCGGCAGGCCGGCGGCGCGTCCGGCCACATATCCGGCGGCGGTGACGAAGGCCGCCGCGTCGGCGCACACGTCCGGGTGGTAGCGGCGCCACCACAGCATCTTGGGGCCGATGCTGATGGTGGGGGCGCACCCGGCGACCGCGGTGATGCGGCCGCCCAGATCTCTGGACAGCTCGTCGACGACTGCGGCGCACCGGGTGTCCAACCACGAGTCGTATGGTGCGAGCGGCCGATGCTTGGCGTCCACAATGCCGACTCCCGCCATCTGCCCGGCCACGGCCATGGCCCCGATCCGTTGGGGTGCGAACCGCGATCCGGTCAGGCACAGCCGCGTCGCGTCGGCGGCGGCCCGGTAGAGATCCTCCAGATCCTGCTCGGCGCGGCCCGAGCTCGGCTGCTGCAACGCGACGGGGCGGGCGGCGGTGGCGTGCATCCTGCCGTCGACTGTGAAAACGCCCGCCTTGACCACGCTCGTGCCGATGTCGATACCGAGCACGGCGTCGGGGCGGCCGGTCATGGCAGTCCTCCGCCGTTCGCCGACGGCTGGGGGCGATGCTCTCGTTCGGTGCTGCCCCGGAAGGACGACAAGGCCTCTTTCATCTGTCCCAGGCGCTCCAGATGCTCTGGGCCCCGCCGCACGGCGACCGCGGTCGCGAGGACGTCGATGAGCACCAGGCCAGCCAGGCGGCTGATCGTCGGAGTGTAGATGTCGGTGTCCTCGAACGTCCGCAGTACGACACCGACGTCCGCCATCTCTAGCAGCGGACCCGGGCCACCGGTGACGCCGATGACCCTCGCTCCGCGCCGCTTCGCCTGAGCGGCGATGTCGAGGATGGCGGTGGTGCGTCCGGTGTTGGAAATAGCGACGAGGACGCTGCCGGGATGGCACATCGACGCGGACATGTACTGCTGGTGCAGATCGACCGGGGCGGCGCACGGCACGCCGAAGAGCACCGCCTGCTGCAAGGCGTCCTGCGCGATGATGCCCGAGGCGCCCAGCCCGACGAACAGCACGTTGCGCGCCTGCAGTAGCAGGTCGACGGCTGCCGCGACCGCGTCCGCGTCCAGGGAACGGCGGGTGCGGTCCAGGCTGCTCAGCGTGTGGTCGAAGATCTTCGCCGCGACCGCGTCGACGGGGTCCTCGAGCCGGATCGCCGAGTGCGTCACGGGAATCCCGATGGCCAGAGCCTCGGCGAGCGCGTACTTGAACGACTGAAAGCCGTCGAAGCCGAGGCCGGTGCAGAAGCGCATCACCGTGGGCTCGCTGACCCCGGCGGCGCCGGCCACGGCGGCCATGCTCAGCCGCATCGCCCGGGCCGGGTCCTGCAGGACCAGCTCGGCGACCTTGCGCTCCGATGGTCGCAGCTGCTCTAGTCCTCGGGTCAGCCGCTCCATCAGGGGGATGTCCGTCGTCATCACGCGTCTTCCTCCAGGACGGCCACGAGGTTCTGCACTGCCAGGCCGGTCGCCCGACGCCCGCCCGTGCTCATCGGCGGGCCGCCGCGGCGATCCGGTCCAGCGCCTCGAACCGCGGACCGGAGGTGGGGATCTCGATGTCGAAAATCTCGGCGATCGCCTGCGCCCATCCGTGCAGGAAGTAGACCCAGCCGTCTTCGATCCGCACGTGCCCGGCCGCGCGGGCCTGGTCGAGGAATTTCAGGTCGCCGCGGTAGTTCAAATCCCAGGCGACCGCGGACGGCGGAAAGCGGGCGGCGTCGGTCAGCGGTGATCCGGGGGCGTCCTTGCCCAGTCCGGTCGCATTGACCACCAGCGAGCGCGGCGCCAGCTCGCCGAGGACGCGGTCGTTGTCCGCGGGTCCCGGGGTACTGACGCACTCCACTGGAATGTCCGTGCCGAGCTCGGTGTGCACCTGCCGGATCGTGTCCAGCCGCCGGGGGCTGCGGTTGGACACCACGATGCGCGACGGGCGGTCGGGTCCGTGCTCAGGGCGAGCAAGGTACCAGCTGATGGCGATGGCGGACCCTCCGGCACCGAGCAGAAAGGCTTCGGCGCCGGTGGTGCGCCAGTATCCCGGCGGCAGGAACGCCTCGATTGCCAGGCCGGAGGAGATCGGATCCTTGGCGGAGCAGAGCAGCCGGCTTCCGCGCTTGGACAGGCAACTGGTCTCCCCCATCAGGCGCGCCAGCGGGTTCACCTCGTCGAACATGTCACGGCACGCCTCGTAGAGGTCGATCTTATGGGTGGTCACCAGCGCGCCTCTGCTCAACGGGTCCCGGGCGAGGAAGTCCACCACCCGCCGGTAGCTGTCCCGGGGTGCGTGGATCGGCAGGTCGATGCCGACCAGTCGCACGTCGCCGAGGCCCAGTTCGGCTGCCCACAGGGGGAAGACGGCCCGGATCGAGGAGCTGCCGGTGGTCACCCCGATGAAGTACAGCGTCGGGATGGTTGCCCGGTCCGGCAGCTCGACCGGGCGGCCCGCGGTGGTCATTGGAGCACTACCCGACCGCGAACTCCGTTCCGTCATAGGTTTCTGCTTCCTAAGGGCCGTGATGTAGTGAAGCTACACACGTTGCCACGACAACGTCAACGATGGTCGCGCCGCGGAGCTTGGCTGCGAGCCCGTACCCACTTCTTCGACATACTGGTGTAGTGATACTACTGTGAGACGTCGGCGGAGAGGAGCTCTGCGATGTCCACGCCCCATCTCCACCAGACCTCTGTCGAGGAGAGGGTCCGTACCGTGCTCGGCGACCGCCCGGCCACCGAGTTGGGCCGATGCGACTACCACGAGCACCTGTTCCAGATCTCGCCGCTGCTCAACGGGGACGAGCTGGACGACGAAGAGGCCAGCGGCCGGGAAGCAGCCACGCTGCGCCGGGCAGGGATCGACTCCATGATCGAGGCCACCCCGACCGGGCTCGGTCGCAACCCGGCCGCGGTCGCGCGGATCAGTGCCGCCAGCGGGCTGACGATCGTGCACGTCAGCGGCGCTCATCGGCAGGAGCACTACAGCGCCGGGCACTGGATCCTGGAACGCGACGCCGCAGAACTGACCGCGCGCTTCACGGCCGACGTCCGCGACGGGCTGCCCGCCGGGGACAGCGCCGAGCGGAGCGCGCCGGCCGTCGGCCCGGCGGGCGATCCGGTCCGGGCCGGGATCCTCAAGGCCGGAATCGGCTATTGGCGGATCAGCGCATTCGAACGTCGAGTCCTCGGCGCCGTCGCCGCCGCGGCCGCGGACACAGGGGTGCCGGTGATGGTGCACCTCGAGTACGGGTCGGCGGCCTGGGAGGTGCTCGAGGTCCTGGCGGAGGGCGGGCTGAGCACCGACCGGGTCATCCTCGCGCACGCCGACCGCAACCTCGATCCAGGTCTACACACGGAGCTCACGCTGGCCGGCGCCTATCTGGGCTACGACGGCATGGCACGGCACCGGGTGGCACCCGACTCGGCCATCCTCGACTGCCTGCAGCAGGTGATCAGCCAAGGGAACCCCGGCCGCGTACTGCTCGGTGGCGACGTCGCCCGGCGCAGCAGATATCACGCATACGGCGGGATGCCGGGACTCGCGTACCTACCCGACCGTTTCCTGCCACGGGTCAGCGAGCGCCTCGGCGAAGAGCTGACCAACCGGCTGATGGTGGCAAACCCGAGGTCCGTTCTGTCACTTCGAGTGCCTGGATCGCCCTGACAGCCGCGCGCCGTCGTCCACGAGCAGGTCAGGTGGCCGTGGTGAGGCCGTTGCGGCGGATGACGTCGGCGAACCAGCGGGCGCTGTCCTTGGGGATGCGCCGCTGGTCCTCGTAGTCGACGTAGATGAGGCCGAACCGCTTCGAGAAACCCCAGGCCCATTCGACG
>JBKOWB010000349.1:0-2633 GCA_046724195.1 Actinomycetota bacterium | reverse complement strand
GGCGCCCGAGCGCTCCCGCTCCAGCAGCGCGGCCAGCACACCGACGGCGAGCAGCATCCCGCCGCCGGCGAAGTCGCCCAACAGGTTCAGCGGTGCGTACGGACGATCACCGGCGCGGCCGAGTGGCTCCAGCGCTCCGGCCACGGCGATGTAGTCGATGTCGTGCCCGGCCCGTCCGGCAAGCGGGCCGTCCTGGCCCCAGCCGGTCATCCGCGCGTACACGAGCCTGGGGTTGCGCCGCATGCACGGCTCGGGTCCGAAGCCCAGCCGCTCCGCCACCCCCGGGCGGTACGGCTCGACGAGTACGTCCGCCCGGTCCACCAGGCGCAACAGGTCGGCGACGCCGTCCGGTGACTTGAGATCCAGCACGACGACCCGGCGGTTGCGCTGAATCGGGGCGTCGATCGGCGGCGCCAGCCGTAGCCGTCCGTCGCCGGGCGGCCGGTCCACGCGGACCACGTCGGCGCCCAGGTCGGCGAGCATCATGCAACCGAACGGAGCGGGTGCGAGGCTGGCCAGCTCGATCACCCGCACGCCGGCCAACGGGCCGGCGGATCCAGGCGTCATCAGGTCTCGCCGAACGCGGCGCCGAGGCCGGTGAGGTCGATCGGCCGGCGGGCGTGCTCCGGAACGTAATCCAGCAACGGGCGCATGGCCTCCAGCGCGGTGAGGATCTGCCGGGCGACCCGTTCCCTCGGCCGCATGGCGTCGACGGAGACCAGGATGCCCCGGGCGGCGTACCAGTCCACGATCGGGGCCGTGACGGCGTGATAGAGGGCGAGCCGTCGCCGGATCACGTCTTCGGTGTCGTCGGCACGGTGCTCCAGGGCGGCGCGCGCCAGCAGCCTGCGTACCAGCTCGTCGTCGTCGGCCTTGAGGTGCAGGGCGACGTCGGCGGTCATGTCCTGAGCCTTCGCGATCTGGTAGAGGGCCCGGGCCTGAGCCAGGTTGCGCGGCATGCCGTCCAGGACGTAACCGCGGCCGCCCGCCTTGGCCTGGTCGAACGCGGCCTGGACCATATCGAGCACGATCTCGTCGGGGACCAGCTCGCCGCGATCCAGATGGTCCTGCACGGCGCGCCCGAGGTCCGTGCGCTGCGCCACGTGCTCGCGCAGCAGGTCACCGGTGGCGATGTGCGGGATGTCGAAGTGCGCAGCGATCACCGCGCTCTGCGTACCTTTTCCCGCCCCCGGCGGCGCGACCATCAAGACCCGCATCAGCCAGCCCTTCAGAGGCGGTCATCCTCGCCACGATCCTACGCAGGTCGCGTCGTCGACTCACTAGCCCGCGCGTTCGATGGCCGCGATCACGGCCTCGGTCGTCAGCGGCAGATCCCGCACACGTACGCCCACCGCCGCCGCGACGGCGTTCCCGATCGCGGCGGCGGTCGGGCCCTGGGCCGCCTCCCCGGCGCCGACCGACGGCTCCGCGCCGCTGTCCAGTATGGTGACCTCGACCTGTGGCGTCTCGGAGAACCGCAGGATCGGGTAGGTCTCCCAGGTGTCGCTCGTGACGTGTCGCCGGTCGAAACGGACCCGCTCGGTCAACGTCCAGCTCGCCGACTGCACGGCGCCGCCCTCGATCTGGTTGCGCACGCCGTCCGGGTTCACCGCCCGGCCGACGTCCACGGCGACGGTCAGGCACCGTACCGAGATCCCGGTCTCGGCCAGGACCTCCGCCACCACCGCGCAGTACGCCCCGCGACCCTTGTACCGGGCGTAGCCGATCCCGCGGGCGGCGCCGTCCGGGAGCGGTCCGCCCCAGCCCGCGGCCGACGCCGCCGCGGCCAGGACTCGGCGCCCGCGCGGGTCGCTCAAGTGATCCAGCCGGAAGGCGAGCGGGTCGCGGCCGACCGCGAGGGCTGCTTCGTCCATGAACGACTCGATCGCGAAGACGTTCAGGTACGCGCCGAGCGACCGCATCGCAGAACTGCGGATCGGCGATTCGAGCAGCCGGTGGCCGGTCACGCGGCGGCGTGGCACGTCATAGCCGGGCGATGCGTTGCGCATGCTGCCGTAGCCCGCGGCTTCCGGCGGGTCGACCGCCGCCGGATAGGTCGCGGGCGTGGCAAGCGTGGTGGCGGCCAGGAGTCCGGCGACACCGGCGTAGCCGGGCCGCGCGGTGTGGCCCTGGCTGTACACGTCGCAGCTCCACGAGGACAGGAGCCCGGCGGAGTCGAGCGTCGCCGCCACGTCCACGGTCATCGCCGAACCGAACGGCGCCCAGCACAGTTCGTCCTGCCGGCTCCACAGCACCTGCACCGGTCGCCCGGGAACCGTGCGGGCGAGCAGCACGGCGTCGAACGCCGCGTCGTCGGCGGCGTTGTGCCCGTAGCATCCGGCGCTTTCCGCGTGCTGGACCCGCACCGCGGAGGCGTCGAGGCCGAGCGCGGCGGCGATGGCCCGGCCGAGCGGATAGACGCCCTGGCTGTGCGACCAGACGTCGACCCGGTCGGGTGCGGTCCAGACCGCGACGCCGCAGCTGGGCGCCATGGATGCGTGCGCGATGAACGGCCGGCTGTAGGTCGCCCGGACATGCTGATCGTCGAGGGGCGGATCGTCGCCGTCGTCAGCCACCGATACGTCTTCGTGGGGTCCGGCGCGCAGGAACTTGTCGAGGTCGTTCTCGTCGGG
>JBKOWB010000017.1:0-3900 GCA_046724195.1 Actinomycetota bacterium | reverse complement strand
GTCAGCTCGTCGTGGTTGCGCAGGAAGATGCCCCACTGGCAGTTGTCCGGGATGGCCGGCGTCTGGGCCAGGATCTCGGAGACGGGGAACCGCGACTCGCGGCGTACGGCCATGAAGATGCGCGGCATCAGCGGGAAGTGGAACGCCATGTGGCATTCGTCGCCGCCGCTCTTCGGGTCGCCGAAGTACTCCACCACGTCGGCCGGCCACTGGTTGGCCTCGGCCAGCAGCACCCGGCCTGGGAACTCGTCGTCGATCACCTTGCGACAGTGTTTGAGGAACGCGTGTGTCTCCGGCAGGTTCTCGCCGTTGGTGCCCTCACGCTCGAACAGGTACGGGACCGCGTCCAGCCGGAAGCCGTCGATGCCCAGGTCGAGCCAGAACCGCAGGACGTCGAGCATGGCGTTCTGTACGGCGGGGTTGTCGTAGTTGAGGTCGGGCTGGTGGGAGAAGAACCGGTGCCAGAAGAACTGCCGCCGCACGGGGTCGAACGTCCAGTTGGACTCCTCGGTGTCCACGAAGATCACCCGGGCGTCGGAGTACTTGTCGCTGGTGTCGCTCCAGACGTAGAAGTCGCCGTACGGGCCGTCCGGGTCGCGGCGCGACTCCTGGAACCACGCGTGCTGGTCCGAGGTGTGGTTCATGACCAGGTCGGTGATGACCCGGATGCCGCGTTTGTGTGCCGCGTCCAGCAGCGCCACGAAGTCGTCGACCGTACCGAACTCGGGCAGTACCCGGTAGAAGTCGCGGATGTCATAGCCGCCGTCGCGCAACGGAGAGTCGTAGAACGGGGGCAGCCAGAGGCAGTCGACGCCGAGCCACTGCAGGTAGTCGAGGCGTTCGATCAGCCCGCGCAGGTCGCCCGAGCCGTCCGAACTCGAGTCGTAGAACGCCCGGACGAGCACCTCGTAGAAGACGGCCCGCTGGAACCAGGTCCGGTCCGCCGGCAGCGCACGGGCATGCCCGAAGTCGTCCGCGGTCGGGTGCTCGACCACCCCGTGCTCGACGTGGCTGCCCTCCGCGGGATCGTGCTCGACGGTCGGATCAAGATCGCTTCTATGGTCCATCGGGTTCCCACCTACCCTGCCCGCAGGTTCTCAATCAAAGGCCCGGCTACATCGATCTAGCGGTGCGGCGTCACCGTGAAGATGTGGGCCGGCTCGACGTACGGGTCGATCCGGACCGCGTTGTACTGACCCCACTCGTACGCCGCCCCGGTGACCTGGTCAGTCACCACGAAACGATCGCGCCAATCCATCCCAAGCGCGGGCATGTCCAGGACAGTGTTGCCCCACTGCACGTTGGTGGGGTCGAACGAGCAGATCACGAGCACGGTGTTGCCCGTCTCCAGATCCCGTTTCGACCAGCAGAGCAGAGTCGGGTTGTCGATCTCGTGGAATCTCAGATTCCGCAGCCAGTGCAGCGCCGGATTCTCCCGGCGGATCGCGTTGAGCCGGGCGATGTACGGCGCCAGCGACCGGCCCGCCTTCTCGGCGCCCGCCCAGTCGCGCGGCTTGAGCTCGTATTTCTCGTTGTCGATGTACTCCTCGGCGCCGGGCCGGGGAACGTGCTCGAACAGCTCGAGACCCGAGTACATGCCCCAGGACGGCGAGAGCATGCTGGCCAGCACCGTACGGATCTTGAACATCGGCGGGCCGCCGGTCTGCAGCGTCACGTGCAGGATGTCCGGGGTGTTGGGCCAGAAGTTGGGCCGCATCCAGTCGATGGAGGCGACCAGCTGCTCCATGTACTGCCGCATCTCCGGCGCTGACGTGCGCCACGTGAAGTACGTGTACGACTGGGTGAAACCGATCCTGCCGAGCCCGTTCATCATGGCGGGCCGGGTGAACGCCTCCGCGAGGAACAGCACGTCCGGGTCCGTCTCCTTGACCTTGGCGATCAGCCATTGCCAGAAGTTCAGCGTCTTGGTGTGCGGGTTGTCGACCCGGAAGATCTTGACGCCCTGCGCGACCCAGTGCAGGACGATCCGCAGCACCTCCTCGCGCAGGCCCTTGGGGTCGTTGTCGAAGTTGATGGGATAGATGTCCTGGTACTTCTTCGGTGGATTTTCCGCGTAGGCGATCGTGCCGTCGGCGCGGGTGGTGAACCATTCCGGGTGCTCCTTCACCCACGGGTGGTCCGGCGCCGCCTGCAGCGCCAAGTCCAGCGCGACCTCGAGGCCGTTCTCCTGCGCCGCGGCGATGAACGCCCGGAAGTCCTCGAGCGTGCCGAGCCGCGGGTGGATCGCGTCGTGGCCGCCCTCGTCCGATCCGATGGCCCACGGCGAGCCGACGTCCTCCGGGCGCGCGGTGATCGTGTTGTTGCGACCCTTCCGGTTGATCCTGCCGATGGGGTGGATCGGGGGCAGGTAGACGATGTCGAACCCCATCGCGGCGATGGCCGGTAGCCGCCCGGCCGCGGTCGCGAACGTGCCGTGCTTGATCGGGATGGCGTCGGGTCCGATCTCCGCGCCCTCGGAGCGCGGGAAGAACTCGTACCACGCCGAGTACAGCGCCCGCTCGCGATCCACCCAGATCGCGTACGAGCGGGTCGTGGTCACCAGCTGCCGTACCGGGTGATCCCAGAGCAGCGCCTCGAGTGCCAGCGCGGGCGACACGCGGGCGACCAGCGAGCGCTGGTCGTCGCGCAGGGCCGCGGCCGCGTCGAGCACCCGGTCCTGGTCGGCCTCCGGAACGATCTTGGCAGCCAGGTCGAACATCTCGGCGCCCTCGGCGATGTCGTTCGCCAGGTCTTCGAGCCCCTGGCCGGCGCCGATCTTCTTCACCACGGCGTTGCGCCAGGTCAGATACGGGTCGTCGAACGCCTCGACGGTGAACGTCCACCGCCCGACGGCGTCCGGCTTGATGACGGCGTGCCACTGGTCCAGGCCGGGGGTGCCAGGGCGCATCCGGGTGAAGGGCTCGGCCTGGCCGTCCGGGCCCTGCCACACCACGTTCACTCCGAGCGCGTTGTGTCCTTCGCGATAGGACACCGCCGAGACCGGGACGAGTTCGCCCACAACCGCCTTCGCGGGATAGCGGCCACAGGACACCGACGGCGTCACGTCTTCGATGGGAAAGCGACCGGTCATGATCTCCACCGTAGTCAGAGGGGCGCGTGCGGGCTGGGCGACCGGCCGAAACGGACCCCGTCAAGGCGTGCTTATCCCGTGATGGAGCATTTCGAATGGTCGCGCGCCGACGCCCTCAACCTACCGGAGGACGGTCAATCCGGCGCATCGAGGCGCGGCCTTGCGCCGCCGATGAACAGGTCGAGTTCGCGATCATGCAGCACCCGGCCGGGCTCCGGATCGCGGGCCGCGGCGGCCGTGAGCCCCGGCACCGGAAGATCACCGGGGGAGTGGCCCGCAACCAGGACGACGTTTCCGGCCCGCCGCCCGCGTAGCATCGCCGCGCCGCCGATGAGGCCGACATCGCCGAACGCCGCGCGCAGCGTCGCCGCCTGGATCCTCGAATAGGCCAGCGGCGGCAGGTCGGTCAGGTTCATGGCGAGCAGCCCGCCACGCCGCAGCGCGCGGGCGGCCGCCTTCGCGAAGCCCACGCCGGCCACATCGGCCGGCATCCACGCCCCGTCGAACACGTCGGCCACGATGACGTCATACTCCGAAGCCTCGTCGTGCTCGAGCTCCGCGCGCGCGTCACCCACCGCGACCTCTACCGGCGCCCCCACCGGCAGCACCCTGTCGACCAGGGCGATCAGCTCGCCGTCGCGGTCCACCACCTTTTGGAACGACCCGGGCCGCGTCGCCGCGACGAAGCGCGCCAGTGTCAGGCCGCCGCCGCCGAGATGCAGGACCCGCATCGGTACGGGCGCAGGCGCCACCAACCGCACCACGGCGGCCAGCCGCCGGACGTATTCGAACGCCAGATACGTCGGATC
>JBKOWB010000022.1:0-10269 GCA_046724195.1 Actinomycetota bacterium | reverse complement strand
CGCCGTCTTCGGTTGCTGGTCGGCCGGGAGCGACTTGATCCAGTCGACGAACACGTCGGCCTGGTGCGGGGCCGTCGCCTGCTGGGCGAAGAACAGGCCCTTGAAGCCGCGCGTGAACATCTTGGGCGCGCCGCCGGCCGGTTCGACGAACACCATGTTGTTCTTCTCCGCGACCGCGGAGGCCGGGTAGTTGAGCAACGACGAGAATGTGCCCAGAACCAGGTCGACCTTGTCCTGGGTGATCAGCTTCGTGTAGTCGGTGACGACGGTGTCCTGGCTGCTGGCGTCGTCGACGATCTTCAGTTGCACTTGGCGGCCGAGCAGGCCGCCAGCCTTGTTGATCTCGCTGGCCCAGACCTCGTAGCCGCGCCGGGCCTCGGTGCCGGGCTGGGAGAAGTCACCGGTCAGCGGCAACGAGACGCCGATGACGAGCGGCTTGCTGGTGTCGGCGGCGGCCTTCTCGGACGGCCGGGAGCCGCATGCCGTCAGGCCGAGCCCGACCACGGCGGCAAGGGATGCGGCAAGGACGGTACGTCGCCTGGCATGAAACTGTCGGGGGAAGTGAGCGGACATCGGGCCCTCCACGGTGAGGCGCGGTCATGCGTTGCTGCGAATCTGGGCCGCAATCGTTTGCGTTGCCAGGATGTACGCGGTGTTGCCGGCGTGTCAAGAGCCCCGATCGTTGCTGCTGGACACGGTCCATATCAAGTCTTGCCATTGTGCAATCGGTTGCGGCTATGCTGGCGTCGTGCCCGAGCCGATCACGTTGGGAACGTTCACGCCGTCGGTGCTGCTGCGCGTGGCGCGGCGGACCGGCCGGCTGGACCAGGCCGGGCTCGACGTCGTCGAGTCGCCGGTGGCCTCCTCTCCCGCCCAGTTCGCCGCGCTGCTCGACGGATCGCTCGACGCGGTGCTGACCAGTCCGGACAACGTGCTCGCCTACCGGTACAGCCCGCGGAATCCGCTCGGGCGTACCGCGGACGTGCGCATCCTCACCGCGGTCGATCGCGGGCTGGGCCTCGGTCTCTACAGCCGGTTCGCCGCCGCCGATCTCGCCGGCCGCACGTTCGGGGTCGACGTGCCGGACTCCGGGTTCGCGTTCGCGATGTACGCGCTGGCCGAGTCGCTCGGCCTGGGCCGGGACGGCTACCGGGTGGTGGCGCTCGGCTCCACGCCGAAGCGGCTCTCCGCCCTGCTGGCCGGCGAGTGCGACGCGACGATGCTCAACGCGGGCAACGAACTGCACGCGGAGGCCGCCGGCCAGCGCGCACTGGCCCGTGCCTCCGTCGTCTGCGGTCCCTATCTCGGCACGGTCCTCGCCGGCGTACGGCCGGTCGACTGCGGGCTGGCGAAGGCGTTGACCGAGACGGCGGCCGCCGTCGTCTCGGGCGCGCTGGATGCGCTGGTCATCGACGAGGCGGGCGCCGCGCTCGGCCTTCCGGCGCCGCTCGCGGCCCGGTACCTGGCACGGCTGAAGGATCCGGCCGAGGGCCTCGTGCCGGACGGCGCCGTCGACCTCGACGCGATACGCACGCTCGTCGACCTGCGCCGCCGGTACGGGCCCGCGCTGGACGGCGACCCGCTGGCGGCCGCGCTCGACCCCGATTCGGGCCTGATCGCATGACCGAGCGCACCGAGCGAAGCGAGGGCCACGAGGGCATGCCCAGCGGACACAGCATGACCGAGCGCACCGAGCGAAGCGAGGGCCACGAGGGCATGCCCAGCGGACACAGCATGAGCGGACCGGGCCGGGGCTCGCTGCGGCTGCTGCAGGCGACGGCGTTCGTGAGCACGATGGACCGGTTCGCGATGCCGCCCATGCTCATCGTGACCGCCCGGGCCCTGGGCGTGCCGTTGTCCGCCGTCGTGCACACGGCGAGCGTCTACTTCCTCGCGTACGGGCTCATGCAACCGGTCTGGGGGATCGTGTCGGACCGGCTCGGCCGGGTGCGGACGTTGCGGATCACGATGCTGGCGGCCGCCTTCGCCACCGCGGCCTCGGCGGGCGTCGCGTCGGTGACGCAACTCGGCATCACCCGGGCGTTGGCGGGCGCCGCGTTCAGCGCGGCGATCCCGGCCAGCCTCATCTACGTGGGCGACACCGTACCCGGCGCCCGGCGCCAGCCCGAGATCACCAACCTGATGTCCGGCGTCGCGCTCGGCACGGCGCTGGCGTCGGTCGGCGCGGGCGCGCTGGCCCAGGCGGTGAGCTGGCGGGCGGCGTTCCTGGTCACCGCCGCGTGCGCCCTCGTCCTGGTCCTGCTGTTGCGCCGGCTGCCCGAGCCGGCCACGGACCGGCCGGCCGAGCCGATCCTGGCGCCGGTACGCCGGGCGGCCCGGTCCGGGTTCACGCTGCTGGTGCTGCTGTTCGCGTTCGTCGAGGGCGGCGTCCTGCTCGGGACACTGACGCTGCTGCCCGCGGCGGTCGAGTCCAGCGGCGCGAGCGCGACGCTCGCCGGCGCGGTCACCGCGGTCTACGGCATCGCCGTCCTGGTGTTCGCTCCGCTGGCCGGTGCGGTGTCGCGGCGGTGGCCGGTCTGGCGGCTGATCGGGGTGGGCGCCGCGGCCGCGTT
This sequence comes from Actinomycetota bacterium, assembly GCA_046724195.1. GTDB lineage: Bacteria > Actinomycetota > Actinomycetes > Mycobacteriales > Micromonosporaceae > Actinoplanes. Next base: position 7,696 of record JBKOWB010000022.1, on the reverse strand, counting down.
CGCGGCGTGCTCGGTCGCCGCGTTCTCCCAGCGGGCCGCCGTGGCCGCCGGGGTGGCCGTGCTGACCGGATTGGCCTGGGCGGCGATGCACTCCTCGCTACAAACCTGGGCCACGGAGGTGTTGCCATCCGCCCGGGCCACGGTGGTGTCGGGATTCGCGGGCTCGCTGTTCGCCGGTAGCGCGCTGTCCGCCGCCCTGGTGGCCGGGCCGGCGAGCGCCGGCCACTTCCGGGCGGCGTTCCTCGGGCTCGCGGCGGCGTCCGTCCCGCTGGGCGTCTGCGCCACCGTGGTACGGGCCCGGTGGCGACCGGCGCCGGACGCAAGCCCCGTGGCGGCCGGGGCCCACCCGTCGACCGGAGGTCCCGATGACCGCACCTAAGATTGTCCGGGTGTCGGCTCCGACGCTCCGCGACGTCGCCCAGATGGCCGGTGTCCATCCCGCGACCGCGTCGCGCGCGCTGAACCCGCAGACCCGCCAGCTGGTCAACGCGGACACGGCGCGCAAGGTGCTGCGCGCCGCGGAGTCGATCGGCTACCAGCCGAACCCGATCGCGCGCAGCCTTAAGACCGCGCGCAGCAGCACGGTCGGCCTGGTCATCCCGGACCTGACCAACCCGCTGTTCCCGCCGATCGTGCGCGGCATCGAGGACGTGCTGACGCCGGTGGGGTACAGCGCCTGGATCGTCAATACCGACAACGACCCGGCGCGCGAGGAGATCCAGGTCGAGTCGCTGCGCTCCCGCCAGGTCGAGGGCCTGATCATCGCGACGGCCCGGCGCGAGCATCCGCTGCTGGTCCGCCTGCATCGGATGGGTGTGCGGATGGTGCTGGTCAACCGGCGGGTCGACGGGCTGGAGCTGCCGTCGGTCGCCGCCGACGACGACGCCGGCATTTCGATGGCGGTGACCCACCTGGCGGCGCTCGGCCACACCCGCATCGCGCACCTGGCCGGACCGCAGCAGACCTCGACCGGCGTGACGCGGGCACGCGCGTTCCGGCACGCCATACGCGATCTGGGCCTGGACGACGACCCGGCGCTCATCGTGGAGTGCGGCTACTGGTCGGAGACCGAGGGGGCGCAGGCGTTGCGCCGGCTGCTCGACGCCGGCACGACCTGCACCGCGATCGTGGCCGGCAACGACCTCATCGCGCTGGGCTGTTACGACGTCTTCGCCGAACGCGGGATGCGGTGTCCGGACGACATGAGCGTCGTCGGCTTCAACGAGATGCCGTTCCTGGACAAGATGAACCCGCCGCTGACGACGGTCAGCATCCCGCACTACGAACTCGGCAGCGAGGCGGGGCGGATGCTGCTCGACACGATCGACGACCCGGAACGGCTCCCGCGGTCCGTACTGCTCACGCCGTCGCTCGTGGTCCGCGCCTCGACGGCGCCGCCGGGCTAGATGGCCGGCCGCCGGATCGTCGTGGTGGGCGCCGGGATCGTCGGCCTCGCCGTCGCGCGGCAGCTGGCCCTGTCCCGGCCGGACGCATTGATCACCGTGCTGGACAAGGAGGACCGGGTCGGCGTCCACCAGACCGGGCACAACAGCGGGGTAGTACACGCGGGCGTGTACTACCGGCCGGGATCGCTGAAGGCGCGCCTCTGCCTGCGCGGTCGCGAGCTGCTGGCGCAGTACTGCCGCGAACGCGATCTGCCCTACCTGGAATGCGGCAAGGTGGTGGTCGCGCGGGATGCGACCGAGGCGGACCGGCTGGACGACATCGAGCGGCGGGCGCGCGCGAACGGCGTGCCGGGCCTGCGCCGTCTCGACGCCGCCGGGCTCCGCGGCGTCGAACCGCATGCCCGGGGCGTGGCGGCGCTGCACTCACCGCGTACCGCGATCGTCGACTTCGCCGCCGTGACGCGGGCCTTCGCCGACGACGTGCGGGCCGCCGGCGGGCGGATCCGGCTCGGCTTCGACGTGTCGGCGATCTCCCCGGGCACGGTACGGGATGCAAGCGGGGAGGAGCTCGGATTCGACCTGCTGGTCGCCTGCGCCGGTCTGCAGGCCGACCGGGTCGGCCGCCTCGCCGGCGACGGGCCCGAGCCGGCCATCGTGCCGTTTCGGGGAGAGTACTACCGGCTCCGGCCGGATCGGACCGATCTGGTCCGCGGCCTCATCTACCCGGTGCCGGATCCGCGCTATCCGTTCCTCGGCATCCACCTCACCCGTACCGTGCACGGCGCGGTCGAGATCGGCCCGAACGCGGTCCTCGCGCTGGCCCGCGAGGGCTACGCCCGCGGGACCATCACCCTTCGCGATGTACGGGACACGCTGCGGTGGCCGGGATTCCGGCGGCTGGCGCGCCGGCATTGGCGTACGGGCGTCCGCGAGCTCTACGCCAGCCTCTCCCGTCGCGCCTTCGTGGCGGCCGCGCGCGACTATCTTCCGGAGCTGTCTGTGCACGACGTCGAGCGGGCCGGCGCCGGGGTCCGCGCGCAGGCCGTCGATGCGGACGGTTCGATCGTGGACGACTTCCGCATCCATCGCGTCGGCCCGGTGGTCGTGGTCCGCAACGCGCCCTCCCCCGCGGCGACGTCGTCGCTGGCCATCGCCGAGCACATCGTGTCGAGCTACCTCGACGACGCCGCGGGATAGCCGATAGTGCCGGCTGTCGCTGACGGGCGGCGTCCGCCGCGTGGGAAGTGGCCGGAACGTGGCGGACTTTGGCCCCAGCGCGGCATGTCTCGTTGCCTATCGTGCAGGAATGATCGTGGGATTCGTCGGCCTCGGTGTCATGGGACAGCCGATGGCACTCAACCTGGCCCGCGCCGGCACCGATCTGGTCGTCTGGAACCGGTCGCCGCGCCGCGTCGGGGCGGTACGGGCAGCCGGCGCGAGCGTAGTGGAGACGCCGGCCGAAGCGTTCAACCGCGCCCGCGTCGTCATCCTCATGCTGGCCGACGGCGACGCGATAGACGATGTGCTCACCCGCGGCACGCCGGAGCTGGCTACCCGGGTCGCCGGCCGCACGGTCGTGCACATGGGTACGACGTCGCCCGGGTACTCGCGCGGACTCGAGGCGGACATCCGGGCGGCCGGCGGCGCGTACGTGGAGGCTCCGGTCTCCGGCTCCCGGAAGCCGGCCGAGGCCGGCGAGCTGGTGGCTATGCTGGCCGGCGACCCGGCCGCGGTGGATCTCGTCCGGCCGGTGCTCGCGCCGATGTGCCGGGAAACGTTCGTGTGCGGGCCGGTCCCGCAGGCCCTGTCGATGAAGCTCGCCGTCAATGTGTTCCTGATCAGCATGGTGACCGGTCTCGCGGAGGCGTTCCATTTCGCCGATCGGCACGGCCTCGACCCCGAGTTGCTGCGCGCCATCCTGGACGCCGGCCAGATGGCCAGCAGCATCTCCCGGGTGAAGACGGCCAAGCTGGCGCGACGCGACTTCGAGGTGCAGGCCGGCATCGCCGACGTCTTGAAGAACAACCGCCTCGTCCTCGACGCCGCCCGGGCCACCGGCGTGGCCTCGCCGCTGCTCGACGTGTGCCACGACCTCTATGCCGAAGCCGTCGCGCTGGGCAACGGCGGAAGCGACATGGCGGCCGTCATCACCGCGATCGAGGCGCGGACCGGCTCCGCCATCGCGTCCTAGCGGGCGACCCTCACGCCACCTCGATCATGTCCAGCTCCGTGAAGTTGCTGCCCTTGCCGTAGGTGATGGTGTTCCATCCCTCACAGAGAGTGACGCCCCGCTCGACCGTCTGCCAGTTGTCCCAGCCGGTGACCGGATAGGACACCGTACCGGCGTCGACGCCGTTGACCCACAGTCGATGGGTCGCCGCGCCGCCGGCCGAGCCGTTGCCGAATCGCGTGTACAGCTGGTAGGAGCCGCTTCTGGGCGCGTACACGGTGAAGGCCACCCGGCTGTCGTCGTAGTCGATGTGTCCGACGGCCCGGCCGTCGGAGGCCCCCGCCGCGGAGCGGACGACGACGTGGGTCAGCGCCGCGTTCTCAGCCTGGTAGCGGACCTTCGAGCCGCGTACCACCGGGTAGTCGTTGGCCCAACCGAGGGCCTGCGAATACATGGCGCGGTAAGTGAAGCTGGGGTTCCAGCCGTGGAAGACGATGCGATCACTGCCATCCGGCCCGGTGACGACATCCTGGCCGCCGGGGCCGCGCACTGTCCCCCCGAACGTCTCGGTGGTCATCAGTGGATCGACCGCTTTCGTGTACGGACCGAAAATGTCGGTCGCCCGCGCGTAGCTGGAGACGTATGAGGTGCCTGCGTAGCTGTTGGCCGAATAGAACAGAACGTACACGCCGCCCCGCTTCCAGAGTGTCGGCGCCTCCACCAGGTTGCCCTCGAAGCCCAGCGTCTGCTTGAACAGCTGGTGCTCGGCGCCGATCCGGCTCAGCCCGTCCGCGCTGACCTGCTGGATGTGGATCCAGGAGTCCTGTCCGCAGCAGTTGCCGTCGTTCTTCCACACGATGTAGCGGACACCGTTGTCGAGGAAGGACGACGCGTCGATCGATCCACCGGTGGCGGGCGTGCAGACCAGGGCTGTGGCCCGCGGCGCGAACGGGCCGCCGGGCGTGCTCGCGGTGGCGGCGCCGATGCATTGCCGTCCGGACGCCGCGTCGTGGGCGACGTACCACATCACGAAGCTGTTGGGCCCGCTCGAGAAGACCTCGGGCGCCCAGACGCCGTGATGGTCGTTCGACCAGGCCACGTCCACCCATGCGCCGAGCGCCGGCAGCGCGTCGCTGCCCTGTACGGACCAGCCCACCAGGTCGGTCGACGTGGCCCACTTGATGTGCCGGCCGTCGCCGTTGGTCGCGTACGCGTAATAGGTAGCGCCGACCTTCATGACGTCCGGGTCGGGGAAGTTCTGATCGATGACCGGCCCGGAGACGACGGCCGCCGCCGGCACCGCGACGGCCACGACGCCGGCGAGCAGGACGGCACTTCCGAGAGCAACCAGATAGCGACGCATGTCGATATCTTCCACTACCGGCGTTCTGTCCGCCAAATCACGACGAAATGCCGCGGAAACGGGGTACCCGACGGTCATGGATTCTGAGGAGCCTGATGTGGCCGTACTGGGCATGGGTGTGATGGGTCGCGCGATGGCGCGGGCAATCCTGCGCGCGGGCCTACCCACCACGGTGTGGAACCGGCGGCCGGAGGCGGCCGGGGAACTCGCGACCGACGGCGCCCGCGTGGCGCACGACGTGGCCGACGCGGTGCGCAACGCCGACGTGGTCATCACGATGGTGACCGACGCGGACGCCGTACTGTCCGTCGCCGGCTCGGGGATGCTCGCGGCGCTACCGCGCGGCGCGATATGGGCGCAGATGAGCACGATCGGCGTCGACGGCATCGAGCGCGTCCGGCGGCTCGTCGAGGAACGACGGCCCGACGTCGCGCTGCTCGACGCCCCGGTCGCGGGCAGCAGGGGCCCGGCCGAGCAGGGAAAGCTGACCGTGTTCGCCTCCGGGCCGGAGACCGTAAGGGACCGGGTGGCGCCGGTGTTCGACGCCGTCGGGCAGCGGACCGTCTGGGTCGGCCCGGTTGGGGCCGGATCCAAGATGAAGCTGGTCAACAACCTGGTGCTGGCGTTCGCGACGCAGGGCCTGGCGGAGTCGCTCGGCGTCGCCGCCGACCTGGGCCTGGACGTGCGGACCGTGCTCGCCGCGCTCGACGGCAGCCCGCTGGTCTCGCCGTGGGCGGCCCAGAAGCTGGACCGGATCGGCAGGGGCGAGTACGGCGCGGAGTACGCGCTGTCGCTGGGCCTCAAGGACGTTGACCTCGCGCTGGCGCATGCGCCCATCGACCGGCTTTCGGCCGCGAACAGCATCCTCGGGCAGTGGCGGCGGGCGGTCGATCACGGCCTTGGCGATGCGGACGTCACGGTCGTGGTTCGTGAACTGATGAACAGCATGCACACTTGACGGATGGCAACTCTTCAGCAACGGCTCCGCGCCTTCCTGAACAGCCCGCAGGGCCGGCAGGTCATCGCGGAGGGCCAGCGCCAACTCGCCAAGCCCGAGAATCAACGACGCCTGCGACAGCTGATCACCCGGCTACGGTCACGCAAGTGATGCGGCTGCTGGCCGGCGTTGCCGACCAGGGCGATCTGCTGCGCATCGGGGACGACGTGCACTCGGCCGAGCGGCTGCTGGGCTGCGCGGCGGCGGTGGCGGACGAGGTGAAGGGCGCGCCGGTCGTCGCCGTGCACGCGACACCGTCGGCCGCGACCATCGTGGCGATGATCGGGGCGCTGCAGAGCGGCGCGGCCGTGGTCCCGCTCCCGCCCGACTCCGGCACGGCCGAAACCGATCACATCCTGCGCGACTCCGGCGCCGCGCTGCTACTCGCCCCGGGTGAGCATCCGCCGAGCACCGTCGAGGCGCTGCCGATCGACCTCGGGCGCACCTCCGGCTCGACATTTCCCGAACCGGCGGAAGCGCAGACCGCGCTGATCATGTATACCAGCGGCACCACCGGCGCGCCCAAGGGTGCGGTTCTCTCCCACGGCGCGGTCGAGGCCGGCCTGGACGCGCTCGCCCGCGCGTGGGCGTGGACGCCGGACGACGTGCTGGTGCACGGACTGCCGCTGTTCCACGTCCACGGACTGATCCTCGGAGTCCTCGGCCCCATGCGCGTCGGATGCCGGCTACGGCACACCGTGCGGCCGCACCCGGAGACCTACGCGCGGGCCGGCGGGACGCTCTACTTCGGCGTACCCACGGTGTGGTCGCGGATCGCCGCCCAGCCGGCCGCCGCCCGCGCGCTCGCGAGCGCGCGCCTGCTGGTCTCCGGCAGCGCTGCGTTGCCGGTCCCCGTGTTCGAGAAATTGCGGGAGCTGACCGGGCACCGCCCGCTCGAGCGGTACGGCATGACGGAAACGCTGATCACCATCAGCAACCGCGCGGACGACCGCGACCGGCGGCCCGGTCAGGTCGGCGTGCCGGTCGCCGGCGTCGGCACGCGGATCGTGGACGACGACGGCTGCGACGTTCCGGCGGACGGCGAGTCCATCGGTGAGCTGTGGGTACGAGGCCCGATGCTGTTCGACGGCTATCGCAACGGGCCACCGTTCGCCGCCGAGTGGTTCCGGACCGGTGACATCGCGTCGGCCGACGCCGAGGGCCGGCATCGCATCGTGGGGCGCCGGTCGACCGACCTGATCAAGAGCGGCGGGTACAAGATCGGGGCGGGCGAGGTCGAGGACGCGCTGCTGGCCCATCCGGCGGTACGCGAGGCGGCCGTGGTCGGCACGCCGCACGACGACCTCGGCGAGCAGGTCACCGCGTACGTCGTGGCCGGCGGCGTTCCGGCGGGCGAGCTGATCGACTTCGTCGCGCGGACGCTGTCCGTACACAAGCGGCCGCGCGAGATCCGGTTTGTGCCAGAACTGCCGCGGAACGCGATGGGCAAGGTCCAGAAGCGCCTCCTAAGCTCCTGACGTGGCGAAATACTTCGACGTGCACCCGGACAACCCCCAGCCGCGCGCGATCCGGCAGGTGGTGGACATCGTGCTCGACGGCGGCCTGATCGCGTACCCGACCGACTCCTGCTTCGCGCTCGGCTGTGCGATCGGCAACAAGGACGGCATGAACCGGATCCGGGAGATCCGCCACCTCGACGAGCGGCACCACTTCACGCTGATGTGCCGGGACTTCGCGCAGCTCGGGCAGTTCGTGCAGATCAACAACGCGCTGTTCCGCTCGCTCAAGGCGGCCACGCC
>JBKOWB010000243.1:0-3325 GCA_046724195.1 Actinomycetota bacterium | reverse complement strand
GTGCCGGCCATCGTCCACCGGGAGGCGGTCAGGTCGCCGTCGGCGAGGATGTCGTGCACGTCTTGGTGCAGGTCGGGGTTGGCCGCCCGCAGTTGGCGCGCCTGTTCCTTCATCCCGGTGACTCCGTCGACCGAGAAACTCGGGTCGTGGAACGAACAGTGCGTCGCGAATACCTCGTCGCAGATATCCAGGTTGCCCTTGTTCCACAGCTCGTCGGTCAATCGGCGAACCAGGCCCTTGCGCTCGTCTGGCGTCATATCGTGCCTCCTTTTACTGGGTTGCGTTGCGGTGAGTTGAATCCGTAGCCGATCGGCTACGGTGTGGCGCTGGCAGGCCGCTGATCCGGGACTTCACCAATTCGTGGCGGCCATGGTGAGTGGTTCGTGCGGCCCGGTCGTGCCGGCGGTGCCGGTGGTGCCGGTGGTTGGCGGCCGCGCGTTGCGGGCGCAGGTCCGTCGGCGCCCGGCAACCCGGTTACCCGGCGTAGCGTGCCGCCGTCACTTGGACGGCTCACGGGATGCGATCTATCTGTACATCGTACAAACTTCTGTACGTTGTACAGTCTGTACCCTGTCCAGACGCACGTCAAGGAGCTGGTGGTACGCACATGGCGCAGATGTCGCAGCGAGGCCGCCCCGGGCCGAAGGGAACGCTGAGCGACCAGGCGATCCTCGACGCCGCGCAAAGCCTGCTCAGCAGCGGCGGGGCCGGCGCGGTGACGATCCGTGGCATCGCCGCGCAGGTGGGAGTGGCGCCCAACGCGGTGTACACCTACTTCCGCGACAAGGCGGCGGTGCTGCTGGCGCTCGTCGAACGGCTCCTCGGCGAGGTCGACCTCGACGGGCTCACCGACCCGACCCGCCCCTGGCGGCACCGCCTGCAGTCCCTGGCCGTCGAGTTCAGAACCCACCTGTTATCCCACCCCGGCGCGGTGAGCCTGCTGCTCAGCGGCCCCATGGACGGCCCCCACGCGCTGGTCCTCGGCGAACGGCTCCTCGAGGTCTTCTCCGACGCCGGCCTCACACCCGACGACGCCGCCCGGGCCTCCTACCTGTTCACCACCTACGTCCTCGGATCCATCGCCCTCGAAGCCGCCGAACTCGAGCACTCCGGACCGCCGCCGCCGGAAGACGAACGGGTAGCCACCCGGCACGTAAACCTCACGGCCGTACCCTCCGACCGCTACCCCCGCACCGCGGCGACGGCCACAACCATGGCCCGATACATCACCACCGAACAATTCATCTGGGGCCTCACCCGGGTACTCGACGGCCTCACCGCCCACGGCAGCGCCTCCCCTCCCGACGGCTGCGCGACCGACGAGCCAGCCGCCAGCCAGCCGCCGCGACCGTGACCGACGCCAAGCCGCGCCGCCGCTCGTCGGCCGCCCAGCCGGGACGGACCCGATGGCCAGGGCGTCTCCCGCTGCCACCGCTTCGTCCAGCGGTGGCAGCGGGAGAGATCGGCATCGGGAAGGATCCGTCGGGCGATCGCACTGACGAGCCGCCGGCAACCCCGCCGTCAACGCCTGCGGAAGATGCTCGAGACAGCGGTTGCCCCATGCAACGGCGCCGCGCTGCTGGCTGGAGGCCTACCTGCGCACCGGCGTGGACCGTGAACGCATCGTCCGATGCCGCGAAGTACGCCCAGAGGCGTAGAGTGAGGACGTCGCCCGGGACCCCGGTGGCGCGATAGTCCGCTGCCAACGAACGCACCAGCCGAGTTGAGGTGCTTTGACCGGGCGAATCCCCGACAACGCACCATCCCAACATCGCGCCGCTGCGACACACGCCGGCAGACCGGCCATTGCCGGCCCGCGGCCGGGTGGGCGCACAGATTAGGCCGTCGAGGAGTGTTGCCGACAAGCTCGCCGTCCGCGGTAGCCCCGCCGGTCGGCGGCGGGAGTCGCGGCTTCGGCGGCCGCCAGTGAAGGGTTGACCATGTCGGACAAGTCGCCGCGAAAGGCCCATGCGAAGAAGCAGGGTAAGACGTTGAAGGAGAAACAGGCCGCGAAGAGAGAGAAGCGGATCCAGCAGGCAGGCCACATTTCGAACGTTCCGCCGACGGGCCATTGATCGGCGGCGCGAGCAGTTCTGCTGTGCCGAGCGTCGGATGAGGTCCTATGTGGCTGGTCGGCGTTTGCCGTGCTGTCGGGGATCGATGCTGTTGTCGCGCCGATGTCGGGGCCGTCGGTCCACAGGTGGTGGTCCATCGTCGAAGCGCAACAGCCCGCGCTGGCGTGACCGAACGCGGGCGTCGATCGCGCTGTACGGCCAGGGCATCGGGCGGGCCTGCGTGAGCTTGGCGGCTCACCGCGTACGAGAAGGAGAAGCAAATGAGTGAACCCGTGTACGTGGACAAGGCCAAGGTTATGGCGCAGCTGCGCTCCCGGCAGCTGCACGCCAGGGCGGACTGGGTCGACCGGGAACTGCCCGTTCTCATCGACACCTACAAGAACGCTGCACTGCTGCAGACGCTCGGTATCGATTTGGATGCGATGGCACCCGGCGAGGTGGCGGCGTCAGCATCGTGAGCGGTCCACAGCTTGCGACCGAAGATCGATAGCGGTATTCAGCGGGCGGCGCGGGCGCTGGCCAGGCTGGCGACCGCGCGGATGCTCTCAAGTAGCGGGTCGCGGCGGGCCGGGGAGGGCGCCCGGGCCCAAGCCGGCCTCCAGGCAGGCCCGGACCAGGTGCCGGGCAGCCCTGTCCTCCATCCACCGCGGATGAGGCAGCGCCCGACCGCGGGCGAAGCGCGCGACGCACCAGCTCCGACAGAATATGTTCTCGATCGGAGACGACTTCTGGATCGAGGACGACGAGGGTGAGCGAGTCTTCCGCGTGGACGGAAAGGCGCTCCGCCTCCGCAAGACCTTCCACCTCGAGGAGATGCAGGGCCGGCGCCTGTGCACCATCCATTAAGCGGGTCATGCACATACGCGACACCATGGAGATCGAAGAACCCGAGAGCGATCGGATGGCGCTCGTGCACGAGGCGTTGATCTCGCCGCTGCGGGAGCGGTGGAAGATCGATGTCGAGGACGGCCCAGACCTGCAGGCGCAGGGCAACATCGTCGACCACGAGTACGACATCGAGGCCGACGGCCGTAAGGTCGCACACATGTCGAAGCGGTGGTTCGCGTGCGGGACACCTACGGCGTCGAGATGGCAACCGACCAGAACCCGGCGTTGCTGCTCGCCGTCACGGTAGCTTTCGACGAGATGGCGCATGCCGGCAAATGTGCTGCTCATTGCCCACGCCACCGGCCGGCTTCGTTTGGAGCAGACGAGAGGGAACTCGATGTGGGAGAGACTCGGGCCAGGAC
>JBKOWB010000424.1:0-4357 GCA_046724195.1 Actinomycetota bacterium | reverse complement strand
CGCCATCCTCGAGTCCCTCGGCCTGCGCGAACGCGGCTTCGAGATCGTGTCCTGCCCGTCCTGCGGCCGCGCCCAGGTCGACGTCTACACGCTGGCCGAGCAGGTGACGGCGGCGCTCGAGGGCTTCCCGGTGCCACTGCGGGTCGCCGTGATGGGCTGCGTCGTGAACGGCCCGGGCGAGGCGCGTGAGGCCGACCTCGGCGTGGCATCCGGCAACGGCAAGGGCCAGATCTTCGTGAAGGGCGAGGTCATCAGGACCGTCCCGGAGCCGATCATCGTGGAGACGCTGGTCGAGGAGGCGTTGCGGCTGGCCGACCAGATGGGCGCCGAGCTTCCCGACGAGCTCCGCGAGCTGCTGCCCGGCCCGACCGTCACGGTCCACTGACGTCGGCGGGGGCGCTCGGACCTGCCGATGCGCCCCCGCCGGACTGCGTACCCCTTACTCGCCGTCGGCCAGGATGGCGTACAGCTTGCGCTTGGTCTCGTTCAGGATCTCGAGCGCCCGCGTCCGCTGCTCCGGGGTGCCGTTGAAGCCCACCTGCTTGAGCGCGCTCATGATGCCGAACGCGGCGTCGCGGAAGTCCTGGACCTGCGACATCGTGTCGTCGGTGAACTGGGCCCATGGCGGGTTCTGCGCCGCGGTCTCGGCCTCCGACCGGCCGGCATCGGTGAGTGTGTAGCGCTTGCGGCCGCCGTTGGCCTCGGCCTCGATGAGCCCCTCATCCTCCAGCAGCTGCAGGGTCGGGTAGATCGAGCCGGGGCTCGGCCGCCAGATGCCGCCGGTGCGGCTCTCCAGCTCCTGGATCATCTCGTAGCCGTGCATCGGCCGCTCGAGGAGCAGCGCGAGGATGGCCGGACGGACGTTGGGCCGCTGGCCGCGTCCACCGCGGCGCTGTCCCCGCTCACCGGGTCCACCGAAGGGGCCGCCGTGGCCCCACGGACCGCCGGGGCCGAACGGGAAACCGGGCGGGAATCCGAAGCCGCGCGAACGGCCTTCGTATCCATAACGGAAGGGTCCGTGTCCCATGACTATCTCCAATCTGTCGTCGATAGTTTGACGATATATCGGCAACACATCGCCCGCAAGTCCCCTCGTTCACGGCGTGGGGGATGGTGGCCGTCGCAGGCGCATCATCTGGCAATCTGGTAACTGTGCTGACGGTGCCGGTTCGCCAGCTCGGTGAGTCCGAGCGGGCGGCGGTCGAGCGGATCCTCGACCGCGACCCCTACGCCGGCGCCCAGGTCGCCGAGCGGGTGGCGGCCCATGGCCTGAATTGGTGGCGCTCCGACGGCCGGGTCTACGGGTACGGCGGTGGCCGCCGGGTCGAGTCGCTGATCTGGTCGGGCGCGCATCTGGTTCCGGTCTGCGCCACGCCCGCCGCGGTCGCGGCCTTCGCCGAATTGCTCGGCGCCGAGACCCGGATCTGCTCGTCGATCATCGGGCGCGCCGACGCGGTGCTTGACCTGTGGGATCAGCTCGGTGGCCACTGGGGTCCGGCGCGTGACGTGCGCCCGAGCCAGCCGCTACTGGTCGCCGACGCTGATCCGCCCGTCGCACCCGATCCGGCGGTGCGGCTCGTCGAGCCGAATGAGGTCGACCGGCTCTTCCCGGCGGCCGTCGCGATGTACACCGAGGAGGTTGGCGTCTCGCCCCTGCTCGACGACGGTGGGCGCGGGTACCGGCGGCGCATGTCGGAGCTGGTGCGGGGCAAGCGGGCGTACGCGCGCTTCGCCGGCGACCGGGTCATCTTCAAGGCCGAGCTGGCCATAGTGACCCGGCGGACGGCGCAGGTGCAGGGCGTGTGGGTCGACCCGGAGTTCCGGGGTCGCGGTCTCGCGGCGGCCGCGATGGCCGCCGTGACACGGGACGCGCTGCACCGCGTAGCGCCGACGGTCAGCTTGTACGTGAACGACTACAACACGCCGGCCCGGCGGGTGTACGCGCGATGCGGGTTCGTGCCGGCGGGCACGTTCGCCACGGTCCTGTTCTAGCGGCCCAGCGCCGCCAGCAGGGGCGGGAGCGTCGACGGAGTGAGGTCGGGCGTGGGTAGCAGCGCCATCACCGGGACCGTCACGCCCGATGCGTGATACGCCTCCACCTTCTCGCGGCACTCGGCCGGAGAGCCGTGCACGATCAATTCGTCGACCAGGGCGTCCGGGATCGCGGCCAGGGCGGCCTTGCGATCGCCCGCGGCCCAGGCCTGCCACATCGGTGCCAGGATCGGTTCGCGCCCGAGCCAGCGGTGGAACGCCGCATAGACCGGCACGGTCAGGTACGCCGCGAGGAGGCGGCGCCCGGCGTTCCGGGCGTAGTCGGCGTCGCTGGTCGGGCAGACGAAGATGCGCGCGATGACATCGAACGCGGGGGTGCCGGCCCGCTTCACTTCAGCGAGCGCGGTGGGTACGTCGGTCGCCGCCAGCCAGTTCAGGATCACGCCGTCGGCCTCGGCCGCCGCCAGCCGCAGCATGCCGGGCCGGAGCGCCCCGAGCAGGACTTGCGGTGGCGTCGCGGGCGGTCGCTCCAGCCGGAACCGGCGCACCGCGAACGTGCCGTAGTCGTGGTCGACCATCTCGCCGGCCAGTGCCGCCTTCAGGAAACGCAGCATGTCGCGGCAGCGCTCGTACGGCTCGGCGTACTCCACGCTGTTCCAGTCGGTCACCACAGCCGGCGATGACGCGCCGACGCCGAGCTGGAAGCGTCCGGGTGCGGTCTCGGCCAGGGCGGACGCGCTCATGGCCAGCAGCCCCGGCCCGCGGGTGAAAACGGGCACGACGGCCGTGCCGAGCCGGAGCCTCGGCTCCCATGCGGCGGCGAGCGCCAGCGGGGTGAACGCGTCGGCGCCCGCGACCTCTGACGACCACGCGTCGGTGAACCCCGCGTCGGCCAGAGCCGTGAAGACGGCCGCGTGATCGGACAGCGGCACCCCGGCCAGCGGAACGGTCATGCCCCAGCGCATCGCCATGCCGCCGATCCTGCCGCCCGGGCGCGGTGATGAGCAAGATCGGGTGAGCGCGGTGAGATCCGCCACGTGCCGTTGCATCGACGGTCATGGTGAGTAAGTTTTTGAACTGACCAGTCAGTTCAGATAAGGGAGGCCACATGCCGGTCCTCACCGCGGCCGGGGCGGGCGTGCGCCACCGTGGCCGCTGGGTGTTCCGGGACCTCGAGGTCGAGGTCGCCCCGGGCGAGATCATCGCGGTCGTCGGCCCGCCCGGCAGCGGCCGCACGACGGTGCTGCTCGCGCTGGCGAAACGCTTCCGCTTGTCGACCGGCGAGGTTTCGCTCTCCGGTACGGCGGCACTGGGCTACGTGCCCGGTGTCGAGCAGCCCGAGCCCATGCTGACGGTCGCCGAGCATGTGCGGGAGCGGCTGGCGCTGCTGGGCCGTCCTCGCGGCGAGGCAGGTGACGTGATCGCAGCCGGGCTCTACGGACTCGCCCCGGAACTCCGGGGATGGCAGCTCAGCCCGTACCAGAGGCAGCTCCTCGGTCTTGTGCTCGCGCGGCTGGAGGGGCCCGGGGTGATCGCGCTGGACGGCGTCGACGACGGCCTGGACGCCCGCGAACAGGCCGAGCTGTGGGAGGTGTTGGCCGGGCTCGCGGAGGCCGGCGTCGCCGTGCTGGTCACGGCGCGGGAGGTCGACCCGGACTGCGTGACGACCATGGTCCGGCTGGGAGCGCAGTCGTGAAGAGTCTGCCCAGCCTGTCGCTGGCGGGCATGGAACTGCGCCGCTTCCTGCGCGGCCGGTTGCCCGCCGCCGCGCTCGCCGTGCTCGCGGTGATTCCGCTGCTGTACGGCGCGCTCTACCTCTACGCGTTCTGGGATCCCTACGGGCGCCTCGACCATGTCCCGGCCGCGCTGGTGATGGAGGACCGGGCGGCCACCGCGACGGACGGCAGCATTGTCCACGCCGGCCAGGATCTCGCGGATGAGCTGATCAGGCGGAAGGTGTTCGACTGGCACGTCACCGGCGAGCGCGCCGCCGAGGAGGGTCTGCGAAACGGCGAGTACCACCTGATGCTGCGCATCCCGTCCGGCTTCTCCGCGGACCTGGTCACCGGGCCCGACCAGAACGCCGCCCCGCACGCGGCGCGGCTGCGGGTGGTCAGCGACGACGCCACGAACTACCTCTCCGGCGTATTCGCGCGTACCGCGTTCGACGAGGTGCGGGCGGCGGCCGCGGCGAGCGCGTCATCCGGCTACTTCGACAGGATGCTGATCGCCTTTACCGATCTGAAGCAGCAGACGCAAGAGGCCGCCGACGGCGCGGGCCGGTTGCGCGGCGGTGCCGACGGCGCGGCCGCCGGCGCGGCCCAGCTCTCTGGGGGTCTCGCCGGCGCGGAGAGCGGTGCCGGCC
>JBKOWB010000418.1:0-6198 GCA_046724195.1 Actinomycetota bacterium | reverse complement strand
GCCGCGCCCAAGCAGGCGACGACCGACGACAACGCGCCAGACGGGGCCGAGGCCGCCGAGGCTCCGGCGCCGGCGAAGAAGGCGACACCGCGCAAGGCCTCCGCCGCGAAGGCCGCCCCCGCGAAAAAGGCGGCCGCCGAGGCCGTCCCGAATGCGGCGCCGGCCACGGCCGCCAAGGCGGCGGCGCCGGGCGAGCCGGAAGAACTGGGCGATGTCGATGTCGAGGAGATCGACCCCGAGGAGCTCGCCGCCGAGATCGAAGACGTGGTGGTCGAGGAGCCGGCAGCCATGGTGCAGGCCGCCGCCACCGACGCCGCCAGCTCGGCGACGGACGGCGACTTCGAGTGGGACGACGAGGAGTCGGAGGCGCTGAAGCAGGCCCGTCGTGACGCCGAGCTGACCGCCTCGGCCGACTCCGTCCGGGCGTACCTCAAGCAGATCGGCAAGGTCCCGCTGCTGAACGCGGAGCAGGAGGTCGAGCTCGCCAAGCGGATCGAGGCCGGCCTATACGCGGCCGAGCGGCTGCGGGCCTGCGACGACGGCGAGGAGAAGTTGGACCGGACGTTCGAGCGCGACCTGCGCTGGATCGGCCGCGACGGCGAACGCGCCAAGAACCACCTGCTCGAGGCGAACCTGCGGCTTGTGGTCTCGCTGGCTAAGCGCTACACCGGCCGCGGCATGGCGTTCCTGGACCTGATCCAGGAGGGCAATCTGGGCCTGATCCGGGCGGTCGAGAAGTTCGACTACACCAAGGGCTACAAGTTCTCCACGTACGCCACCTGGTGGATCCGCCAGGCCATCACCCGTGCCATGGCCGACCAGGCCCGCACAATCCGCATCCCGGTGCACATGGTCGAGGTGATCAACAAGCTCGGCCGCATCCAGCGTGAGCTGCTCCAGGACCTGGGCCGGGAGCCCACCCCGGAGGAGCTGGCGAAGGAGATGGACATCACGCCCGAAAAGGTGCTGGAGATCCAGCAGTACGCCCGGGAACCCATCTCGCTGGACCAGACCATCGGCGACGAGGGCGACAGCCAGCTCGGTGATTTCATCGAGGACTCCGAGGCGGTCGTCGCGGTCGACGCGGTCTCGTTCTCGCTGCTGCAGGACCAGCTCCAGCAGGTGCTGCAGACGCTGTCCGAGCGCGAGGCGGGGGTCGTACGCCTGCGCTTCGGCCTCACCGACGGCCAGCCGCGCACGCTCGACGAGATCGGTCAGGTGTACGGGGTGACCCGCGAGCGCATCCGGCAGATCGAGTCGAAGACGATGTCGAAGCTTCGTCACCCGTCCCGGTCACAAGTCCTGCGGGACTACCTCGACTAGGCCGTCCGGTCAACAATCTGCGCCTAATTGGTCACCAGTCGTACATCGTCGGGTGGTCATCAGACCGTTGCGCACAAGTGATCGTTGACGTGGCACCCTTGAAGCACGGCACACTAGGCCCCAACCAACGTGTGACTTGGGTCCCCCCGAGGCACTCTGGGAAGGCGGCAAGGGCAGAGGGTGTTGCACGATGAGTGAGCAGTAGCCGAGGAACATGTTCATCGGTGACGACCAGAGGAGGAAGGCGATGACCCCGACTCTCACGCCGCCGGCGGGAAGTGTGGCCGGACCAGCAGCCGATGAACGCTGCGACCGCTGCAATGCAGCCGGGAAGCTTCGTTTGACCCTTGCTGGTGGTGGTGAGCTGGTGTTCTGCGGACACCACGCCAACAAGTACGCCAACGACCTGGTGAAGATCGCAGTGCAGTACGCGGCCGATCCGGAGTTCGCCTGGCGCGGCGCGGACATGATGTCCAACTCCAACTGAAATCCCCCTTTCTCCTGAACGCGTGTTCCAGGGGCGCCCCATCGTGTGGGCGCCCCTTTCGCGCGCTTGAGGGGACCCTCAGAGGGTCTGGATCGTCGCGATCCGCTCCTCGAGTTGCTCGATGGTCGCCTGGGCGCTGGGCGGGCCGCCGCACAGCCGGCGTAGCTCCGCGTGGATCTTGCCGTGCGGCAGACCGGAGCGATGGTGGTGCGCCGCGACCAGCGTGTTGAGCTGGCGGCGCAGGCTGACCCGGCGCTCGCCGGCGCTGAGCCGCGCCGGCTCTCGCGGCGCCGGCACGGTTTCCTTGGCCCGCGTCCGCTGAGCCGCGAGCTGTTCCGACTGGCGCCGGCTCAACAACACGGCCACCTGGTCGGGGCTGAGCAGGCCGGGAAGGCCTAGGTATTCCTCCTCCTCCGGCGTGCCCGATCGAGCGCCGGTGCCGAAGGACGCGCCGTCGAAGATCACCTGATCGAGCTCGGCCGTCGCCGAGAGCGCCTCGAAGCGCTTCTCCAGCTCGCCCCCGGCATCCTCGGCTCGCTGCGCGCGCTCGAGCAGCGCGTCGTCGAGCCCGTCCGGGTCCTTCGGTGCCCCGAGGATGTGGTCGCGCTGGGCCTCCATCTCGCTGGCCAGCTCGAGCAGGTGCGGGACGCTGGGCAGGAATACCGTCGCCGTCTCACCCTGCCTGCGGGCCCGGACGAAGCGGCCGATCGCCTGCGCGAAGTAGAGCGGGGTGGAGGCGCTGGTCGCGTACACGCCGACGGCCAGGCGGGGAATGTCCACGCCCTCCGAGACCATCCGCACCGCCACCAGCCAGCGCTGCTCGGAGAGCGCGTACGCGGCGATCCGCGCGGACGCCCCCGCGTCGTCGGAGAGGACCACCACCGGCTGCTCCCCGGAAATCCCGGCGAGGAGCTTCGCGTACGCGCGGGCGGTCTGCTGGTCACTGGCGATCACCAGGCCACCGGCGTCCGCCATCCCATGCTCGCGCAGCCGGGTCAGCCGCGCGTCGGCCGCCTTCAGGACCTGCGGCATCCACTCGCCGCGGTGGTCCAGCGCCGTCCGCCACGCCTGCGCAACGAGGTCTTTGGTCATCGGCTCGCCCAGCCGGGCCGCCAGCTCGTCGCCGGCACTGGTACGCCACCGGGTCTCCCCCGAGTACGCCAGGAAGATCACCGGCCGGACCACACCGTCACTCAGGGCGTCGGCGTAGCCGTAGATGGAGTCGGAGTGGGAGCGCTGGAGGCCGTCCGCGCCTCGCTCATACGTCACGAATGGGATCGGGTTGTCGTCCGAGCGGAACGGCGTGCCGGTCAGCATCAGGCGGCGCACGGCGTGCTCGAACGCGGTCTTGACCCCGTCGCCCCAGGTCCGGGAGTCACCCGCGTGGTGGATCTCGTCCAGGATGACCATGGTCTGCCGGGTCATCGTGCGCCGGCGGTGCACCGCGGGCGCCATGCCCACCTGCGCGTATGTCAGCACAGCCCCGTGGAAGTCCCGGGACGAGTGCACGTCGGCGTTACGGAAGGACGCGTCGAGCTGGATGCCTACGCGGGCCGCCGCGGCCGCCCACTGCGTCTTCAGGTGCTCGGTCGGGCACACCACAGTGACCGCCTCGACCGTGCCGTCGGCCAGCAGCTCGGCCGCGATCCGCAGCGCGAACGTAGTCTTGCCCGCCCCCGGCGTCGCCACCGCCATGAAGTCCGCGGCGCGGCGGCGCAGATATTCCACCAGGGCTTTGCGCTGCCACGCGCGTAGGGGCGGGAAGGTGTCCAGATCCGGGAGGGGCGGCCTCAAGCTGATCCTCTCCACGTCGGCGGCGCACGAAAACGCCCCCGCGAGAGGGCCGCGGAGGCGGGTCCCAGCATAGCGACGGCCACCGACATACTCGGCCCGCGGCACTGCGACGCGAGCCGGTACCAAGCCGACAAGACGGCGCCGGACGGATCAGCCTGGCCGCCGCGCCGGCGCCGGCGGCCGCCGAACACCGATGAGGCCCGTTATGGGCAGGCTGGGCCTGCCCGTGACCGGGCGCCTCGATCAGTGCTTCATCGCGTCGTAGATCTCCTTGCACTGCGGGCAGACCGGCGATCCCGGCTTGGGCGACTTGGTCACGGGGAACCGCTCGCCGCACAGCGCCACCACGAATGTGCCCATGACGGCGCTCTCGGCAATCTTCTCTTTGCGCACGTAGTGGAACATTTCCGGCCCGGTGTCAGCATCCTTGGTTACCGGGCGCTCCAAGATCTGCGTGCTCACGGTATCTGCCTCTCAGTCGCGTTCAGTCGCGTATGCACATCCGCCTGCCCCCGGCCATCGGCTGTGCCCTTCTCAGCCATGCCCTCGCAACCCCTCGCTTCGCTCGGTCACGGCCGCGCCTTTCCTGCCGCGTCCTTGCGCCCTAGCCGCGCTCGGTCACGGGAAAAGAAGCTCCAACCCGCAAGTCTGACACCTCACGCCTGGCCGGTCCAACGAGAACCGGGCAGGGTCGACGCCGTACGGTGGCCACCGTGACGGACTTTGCGGTTCAGTACGGCGATCACGTGGCCCGGGCGCGCCGCGACGGCCAGCCGATCGTGGCCTTGGAGAGCACGATCGTTTCGCACGGCCTCCCGCGCCCGGACAACCTGCAGGTGGCCCGCGACATCGAGCGGGCGGTGCGGGACAACGGCGCCGTACCGGCCACGATCGGGATGATCGGCGGCCGGCTGATCGTCGGCCTCTCCGATCCGGAGATCGAGTATCTGGCGGGTGCGGACGGCGTGGCCAAGCTGTCCGTACGCGATCTCGCGGTGGCCGCCGCGACCGGCGCCGACGGCGCCACCACGGTGGCCGCGACCAGCGCGATCGCCGCCACGGCCGGCATCGGCGTATTCGCCACCGGCGGCCTCGGCGGCGTGCATCGCGAGGCGAATGTCACGTTCGACGAGTCGGCCGACCTGACTACCCTGGCCCGGACGCCCATCGTCGTGGTCTGCTCCGGCGTCAAGTCGATCCTCGATGTGGGCGCGACGCTGGAGCGCCTGGAGACGCTGGGCGTCACCGTCGCCGGTTACCGTACGCGGCGCTTCCCCGGCTTCTTCGTCACCGACGGTGGGTTCGACCTCGAATGGAGTCTGGAGTCACCGGCGCAGGTGGCGGCCGCCATGGCGGCACGCGCGGCACACGACGTGACCAGCGGCGCGATCATCGTTGCGAACCCGCTGCCGGTAGACGATCAACTGGATCCGGCGCTGCACGACCGGACGCTGGCCTCGGGGCTGGCGCTGCTGGCGCAGGACCACATCACGGGCAAGGCGGTGACGCCGTACCTGCTCGCCCACTTCCACTCCGCCACGGACGGCCGGAGCCTGGCGGCCAACATCACGCTCATCCTCCGCAACGCGGCCCTGGCCGCCCAGATCGCCGCCGCGGCCCAGCCCACGCAGGCGCCGTTGGGCTTCAGCGTGCCCGCCTGAGCCACATCCCCGCGATCTTGGAGTTGTGGTGCCCCCCGAAAGCGTTGTTGTGGTGGGAGACCTTCTCACCGACGTGGTTGTCGTGCATGACGGGCCGATCCAGGTCGGGTCGGACACCACGGCGGCGGTGACCGTCGCCGGCGGTGGGCAGGCCGCCAACACCGCCGCGTGGCTGGCGTACGCCGGATGCCCCGTCACGCTGGTCGCGGCGGTTGGCGACGATCTCGCCGGACGCGAACGGATCGCCGAACTGGCCGCGCAGGGCGTGCGTTCCGCCGTGCGCGCGCACCCCGGCGCCACCACCGGCAGCGTTGTCGTTCTGGCCTCGGCGGACGAGCGGACCATGATCACCGACCGGGGCGCCGCGCTGCTGCTCGACCCCGCCCACGTGCGGGCCGCGGTTGCCGCCGCCGATGCCGTTCACCTGCACCTTTCCGGCTATCCGCTGCTGGACGCGGCGTCCCGGCCGGGCGGGCTCGCCGCGCTCGCGGCGGCGCGCGAGCGGGGCCTCACCACCAGCGTCGACGCGGCCTCCGCGGCCCCGTTGCGCCGGGTGGGCGCGCGGGCTTTCCTCGACTGGGTACGCGGTGCCGACCTGCTCCTCTGCAATACCGACGAGGCCGCGGTGCTCGCCGGCCCGGGAGCTGCCGCCGATCAGGCGAGGGACCTGACCGCCGTGGTCCGCAGCGTGGTCGTCAAGTGCGGCGGCGCCGGAGCTGTCTGGAATGATCGGGAGGGGTTGTTGCGGTCGGTGACGTCCTCGCCCGTACCGATGATCGATCCGACCGGCGCGGGTGACGCCTTCGCGGCGGGCCTGCTCGCGGCATGGTGTTCCGGTGCGGAGCCGGCGGCGGCGCTCGCGGCCGGCGCGGCCCTCGGTTCCGCGGCCGTGGGCCGCACCGGCGCCCGCCCGGCCTGACCCCAGCATGGCCG
>JBKOWB010000124.1:0-5101 GCA_046724195.1 Actinomycetota bacterium | reverse complement strand
TGGCACGGCCCCCGGCGGTACAGGGTCGCTGACCGATCTGCTCTCGGCGGGGGCGTCCACTGGCTCGGTTCCGTCCGCGCCCGCCGCCACGCTGCCCGGCGTGGACGCGGCGGTGCCGGAGGGTGCGGTGGTGAGCGCCGGCACGCCGATCCTCACCGTCGTCGACACGGGCAAGCTCGGGCTGGCCGCCGACGTGGACGAGACGGACGTGCTCCTGGTCAGAGCCGGCGGCACGGCGACGGTCGAGCTGGACGCGGCGACCGGCGCGACGTATCGGGCCACGGTCCGCGCCATCGACCTGCTGCCCACGACGTCGGCGCGCGGCGGCGTCTCCTACCGCGTCCGGCTCGACCTGGGCAAGGGCACGTACGGCGACGGGCGTACCGCGCCCACACCGCGTCCGGGCATGAGTGCCGTGGTCCGGTTGCGGGTGAACCGGGCGACCGACGCGATCACTGTGCCCGCCTCGGCGATCGTCAACGCCGACGGGCGCGACACGGTGTGGGCCGTACAAGGCGGGCGGGCCGAGCGGGTGCCGGTCACCCTCGGTGTGCAGGGCGAGGACGTGGTACAGGTGCTGTCCGGCATCGGCGCCGGGCAGCGCATCGTCGTCGCGGGCGCGGACCAGGTCAAAAACGGCCAAGAGCTCCCATGACCGAGTGCACCGAGCGAAGCGAGGGGATCACCGTTCCCGCCATTGTGGCCACCGACGTGAGCCGGATTTACCAGCTCGAGGGCGTGTCGGTGCCGGCGCTGCGCGGGGTGTCGTTGACCGTGGAGCCGGGCGACTACCTGGCGATCGTGGGAACGTCGGGTTCCGGGAAGTCGACGTTGATGCACCTGCTCGGCGCGCTGGACCGGCCGACCGCCGGCACGCTGGTCATCGGCGGCCGGGACGTGGCCACGCTGTCGGCGCCGGAGATGGCCCGCGTCCGCAACGAAACCGTCGGGTTCGTGTTCCAGTCGTTCCACCTGCTCGCCCGGACCACGGCATTGGACAACGTGGCGCTGCCGCTGGTCTATCGCGGGACGGGGCGGCGGGAGCGCCGCGAGCGAGCGATGGCGATGCTGCAACGGGTCGGGTTGGCCCATCGGATGGACCACCGGCCCAACCAGCTGTCGGGCGGTGAGCAGCAGCGAGTGGCGATCGCGCGGGCCCTGGTGACGGACCCGTCGGTGCTGCTTGCGGACGAGCCCACCGGAAACCTGGACTCGGCGACCGGCCAGTCCGTCTTGGCACTGCTCGAGTCGCTGAACGCCGATGGTGTGGCGGTCGTCCTGGTGACCCACGATCGGGACGTCGCCGCGCGGGCGCGCCGCCACATCGTGATGCGCGACGGCCTGATCGTAGCCCGCGACCCGGCGTCCTCGGCAGGCTGGTCCTCTGCCGGTACACCCGAGGAATGGTCGGCGCCGCCCTCCTCAATGGAGGCCGCGCCGTGAGACTCGCGGAAGCCTGGCGGGTCGCCCTCGACGCGCTGCGCGCCAACCGGCTGCGCAGCATCCTGACGATGCTCGGCGTGGTGATCGGGGTGGCCGCGGTCGTGGCGCTGGTGGGGATCGGGACGGGCACCAAGCAACTCATCGAGCAGCAGGTCGAGGGGCTCGGGTCCAACCTGCTCGTCGTGGTGCCGGGCCGGCTGGAGGCCGGGGCCGCGCAGACCGCGTCACCACTCACGCTCGAAGACATCAACTCGGTCTACCGTGTCGTCGGCGACCGATCGCGCGTCGCGGTCACGATCAGCTCCGGCGAGACGGTCCGCGCGGGTTCGAAGTCCAGTTTCGTGAGCATGCAGGGCGTGTTCGAGACGACGCCCTCGGTCTTCGTCCGGCACCTCGACCGCGGCGCGTACCTCACCCGCGCGGACGTGAACACCGCCCGCCGGGTCGCGGTCCTCGGCGCCAACGTGGCGAAGCAGCTCTTCGGCGACCGGGACCCGATCGGCCGGCAGATCACCATCGGCGGCGTGCGGTTCCGGGTGATCGGTACGTTCGCCCCGCTCGGCCAGAGCCTCGGCGTGGACCGCGACACGGAGGTGCACATCCCGGTCACCGCGGCACAGCGCCTGCTCGGCACGGACCGCATCGACGGGATCGCGATCCGCGCTCCCGACCGTGACACGATCGGCCAGCTGGGGGACGCCATCGTCGCCGCCCTGGTCAAGCGCCATCCCGACACCGACTTCAGCGCGGTGACCCAGGAGCAGATTCTGGGCGTGCTGGGCTCGATCCTGGGAGTGCTCACCGGCGTACTGGCCGCCATCGCCGGGATCAGCCTGCTCGTCGGGGGCGTCGGCGTCTCGAACATCATGTTGGTGTCGGTCCGCGAGCGCACCCAGGAGATCGGGTTGCGCAAGGCTGTGGGCGCCCGTCCGCGGGACATCGGCATCCAATTCCTCCTGGAGGCGGTGCTACTGACCACGCTCGGTGGGGTGATCGGGATGGCTCTCGGCATCGCGGCGGCCCTGCTCGTCGACCGGCTGTCCCCGGTGCCCGCCGCGATCACATGGTGGTCGCTGGCGCTGGCGTTCGGCGTCTCCGCGGGCGTCGGCATCATCTTCGGCGTCGTCCCGGCCCAGCGGGCCGGCCGGCTCGACCCGGTCGTGGCCCTGCACACCGAATGAGCGACGCCGATCGCGGCCGCGCCTCGAGCGTCGGTACGAACCGGGAACCCGTCCGCACGGGCGGGCGGATGCGGATACCGCCGCCGCTGCTCGTCCTCGCCTCCATCGCGTCCGCGCAGTTCGGGAGCGCGGTTGCCCGTACCCTCTTTGACGACCTGGGCGCCGCGGGCATCACGCTGTTACGCCTGGGCATCGCCGCGTTGGTCTTGTGGCTGGTCTTCCGTCCCCGGATCCGCGAGTGGTCCGCGGCGGCCTGGTGGGCCGCCGCGCTGCTGGGCGTGGTCATGGCCGGGATGAACCTGATCTTCTACCTGTCGCTGCGGACCGTGCCGCTCGGAACGGCGGTCACGGTCGAGTTCATGGGCCCGTTGCTGCTGGCGCTGGTGCAGACCCGGCGGTTGCTGGACGCGCTGTGGGCGGTACTGGCGGCGGCGGGCGTAGCGCTGCTCGGCCTAGACTCGAGCGGCGCGGCGCCCCTCGGCGGGCTCGCGCTCGCGCTGATCGCGGGCATGTGCTGGGCCGGTTACATCGTGCTGAGCGCCCGGTTGGGCAGCCTCGTTCCGGGCACCAGCGGGTTGGCGGTGTCGCTGGCCGTGGGGGCGTTGATCGTGGTGCCGTTCGGTGCCCGCGGGGCCGCCGCAGTCGTGGACCGGCCGGTCCTCCTGCTCGGCGGCCTCGCGGTCGCTCTGCTCTCGTCGGTGTTCCCGTTCGGGCTGGAGATCAACGCGCTCCGGCACATCCCGACCCGAGTGTTCGGCATCCTGATGAGCCTGGAGCCGGCCGCCGCCGCGATCGCCGGCCTGCTCGTGCTGCACCAGCGGCTCGGGCTGCGTGAGATCGCCGCCCTGGTGCTGGTGAGCCTGGCGAGTCTCGGCGTGACGATGGGACGCCGTGAGCGGCTTACGGCGGCGCCGGGCGGCTGAGTCAGTCGGCGCCGCCGTGGGCCGGTCCCGGCCTTGCTGGCCGAGGGGTCCATCGCCGCTGTGGGGGCCCCCGGCCTTGCGGCGCCGCCGTGGGCCGGTCCGATCCGACACCATACGCGGTGGCCGAATCTCCCGGCCGTTCCGCGTGGTGCGCTGGCTCGAAACCTCGGGCGACCGCAAGGATGTCTAGCCTTAGGCCCGCGTGCGGGTTGATGGCTTGGCCGGAAGAATGCGGGCGCTATATAGCGCACCCAGACTTCCAAGATCTCGGTTGTGGCGTGCTTCACTCGCCTGGTCTTTCCGGTTGGGCCCGCGGTCCGTCGGGCGCCGGCTTCGCGGGTCGGGCCGGGCCGAGGATCTCGCTGCGCAGCCGCGGGTACGGGCCCCAGCCGTCGCGCAACACGTGGATGTAGACCGCCTCGAGACACACCTCGATGCGTTCGGCGAGATCCACGTCATCGGGGGAGCCGAGCCGGATCGCGCGGGCGAAGTGGTCCAGCGCCTCCATGTGCCGGCCCTGGTCGAAGCAGCTGCGGCCGGCGTTCTCGTGCACCACGCTGCGGAGCTGCCCGGGGGCCTCGGAGCTGGCCGCCTCCTCGAACAGCCGGTCCGCCTCCGCGAAGTCGCCCCGCAGCCGCAACACGTGGGCTAGCTCGGCCTCGGCGATGACGATGGCCTGCACATTCTGTGCGGACTCGGCATGCGCCAGCGCCAGCCGGCTGGCGGCCGCGGCCATGCCCAGCTCGCCGAGCAGCCGGTACACCTCCGCGCGGACGCTGAGCACACCGGCGCGGGTGAGGTTGTCCGCTTCCTCGCTGAGCGGCTCGTCGAGGCGAACGCCGAGCTCGCGCAGCCCCTCCCGGTCGTCGACGACCTCGCGCAGCGTCGCGCCGTCGAGTCGCCAGCGGATGGCGTCGAGGTCCGCGGCGGTGAGCGGCGTGAGAGGACGGACCGGCGGGGTCGGCTCGGCGGGCACGGGGCCTGGCATCAACGAGGACGGGGATGCCTCATCGCGGCCGGTCCGCTCGCGGCGGTCGCCAGTATGGCCGGTCGGTACCCCGGCGTCGTCCTGATGGTGCTGGTCCTGGTGAAGTTGGTCTGGGCGGCGGTCGTGGTCTTTCGGCTGGTTCGGGCGGCCGGGCGGCGGCTCGGCGGCGGGACGGTCGCGTGGCACCATGATCGCCTGGTCGGCGGTCATCCCGTGGAACAGGCCGGTGAGGTCGACGCTGATGACGACGCTGGAACGGTCCCCGGATGTCTCGCGGCCGTCCGCGAGCTTGCCACCGGGCTCGGATCCGGTGATATCGGCCGCGAGAGCGCCCGCCGCGGCAGCGCGCGGCCCAGTCGTCGCACCGCTGGCGCCTCGTCCGTCCGTCGCTTCACGGCCAGGCGCCGGGTCGAGTCCGTCCGCGGTCTCGGGTCCGGTCGCGGTTGCGTGTCCGGCCGCGGTCGCATGTCCGGTCGCGGTCTCGTGTCCGGTCGCGGTCTCGTGTCCGGTCGCGGTCTCGTGTCCGGTCGCGGTCTCGTGTCCGGTCGCGGTCTCGTGTCCGGTCG
>JBKOWB010000325.1:0-4107 GCA_046724195.1 Actinomycetota bacterium | reverse complement strand
GTCCGTCCAGCCTCGCGAGCCGGCCTCGATGATCCCGTACGTGACGGCGACCAGGCCGGCCGTCGAGAGGACCACGCCGAGCGCGTCAAAGCGCCGCGCCCGGTCGCCGTACGTCTCCGGGAGCCACATCGTCACGGCGATCAGGCCGATGAGGACCATCGGGACGTTGATCAGGAAGACCGAGCCCCACCAGTAGTGGTCGAGCAGCCAGCCGCCAACCAGCGGACCGAGCGGGATGCCCAGCGCGTTCGCGGTCACCCAGACCGTCAACGCCCTCGGCCGTTCCTCCTCGTCGAAGAGCACGGTCAGCACGGCCGCGCTCAGCGGCATGATCACCGCGGCGCCGAGCCCCAGCGCCGCCCGCGCCGCGATGAGCTCGCCGGTCGAGGTCGCGAACGCGCATGCCACCGATGCGGCACCGAACAGCACGAGCGCCACGAGCAGCATCCTCTTACGGCCGAACCGGTCCCCGAGCATGCCTGCCGGCAGCAGCGCCGCCGCCAGGACCAGCAGGTACGCGGTGGTGAACCACTGCAGGTCGCCCGTGGACGCGTTCAGGTCCCGGGCCAGGGTCGGCAGCGCGACGCTGAGCACCGTGCCGTCGAGGCCGATCGCGAGGGTGGCGAGGGCGAGCGCGCCGAGCGCCCACCAGCGGGATTTGGGAGTAGCCATGACTTGATAGTAACTGTCAAAAGCAAGACGCTATCGAAATGTGACATGGGTCATGATGCAGGGATGATCGACGACGACGTGCCCACGTTCTGGGTGCGGCTGGGGCTGCCCGGACTGGCCGACGTCCACACCCACTTCCTTCCCGAACGGATGCAGCGACGGGTGTGGGCGCACTTCGACCAGGCCGGACCGCTCATCGGCCGGCCGTGGCCGATCCGGTACCGGGACGATGTCGATGTCCGGGTGGCGCAGCTTCGGGCCATGGGGGTACGGGCGTTCACGGCGCTGGCGTACGCGCACCGGCCCGGCATGGCCGAGAGCCTCAACGACTGGACGCTCGAGTTCGCCGCCAGGACGCCGGGCTGCCTGCCGAGCGCAACGTTCTTCCCCGAACCGGGCGTGGCCGGCTATGTGCGAGACGCGCTCGACCGCGGCGCCCGGATCTTCAAGCTGCACCTGCAGGTCGGCGGCTTCGATCCGCGCGCCGCCGAGCTGGACGATGTCTGGGGCCTCCTCGCCGAGGTGGCCGCGCCGGTCGTCGTCCACGCCGGATCGGGCCCGGTTGCCAGCGGCTTCACCGGACCGGGGCCGATCGGCGAGGTCATCCACCGGCACCCGCGGCTCACGCTCATCACGGCACACCTCGGTGCGCCCGAGTACGCCGCCTTCGTCGACCTGGCGGAGCGCTACGAGCGAGCCGGGCTCGACACGACGATGGCGCTCACCGACTTCTTCGAGGAGGCGGCGCCCTTCCCCACGGAGCTGCGCCCGCGGCTACGCGAGCTCGGACTGGCCGGCAAGGTCCTGCTGGGCAGCGACTTCCCCAACATCCCCTACCCGTACGCCCACCAGCTCGACGCGCTGGCCCGCGCCGGCCTGGGTGACGACTGGCTGCGCGCGGTGTGCTGGGAGAACGCCGCGCGGCTGGTCAACCTCTCGGCTTGAGACCGGCCGCCGTGTAGGCGGCGTCGATCAATCGCATCGTGGGCACCGCATCGGCGGCGGGGGTGAGATTCGTGCCGGCGCCGCCGACCGCGTCGACGAACGCCCGAAGCTGGTGCGTATACGTCGACTCGCCGGGCACCCGCTCGCGGCGCTTCGTCGCGCCGGTCCGGACCGTCAGCCGGTGGTAGAGCTGGGGCATGACGTAGTTGAAGATCCTCAGCACGCCGCGCTCCCCCGCGACCCGGGCAGAGACGCCCAGCACGTGATGCGACCACATGCTGGCCGTGGTCCGCCCGGTCGCGCCACCGGGGAACCGGTAGTCGACCACCATCGCGCGGTCCACTTGCGGCGAGCGCAGGGCCGCGCGCGCGGCCACCACCTCGGGCTCGGCACCGCCGAGCGTCCGCAGCGCGTGCACCGCGTAGCACCCGGCGTCCATCATCGCCCCGCCGGCCAGCTCGTAGTTGTACCGGATGTCGGAGAATCTCGGCAGCGGGAAGCACAGTCTCGTGTCCACAGTGGTGATCGGGCCGAGCGTCGGCAGCAAGTCCAGCACCCGGTGCATCAGCGGGTGGTAGCGGTAGTGGAACGCCTCCATGACGACCACCCCGCTCACCTCGGCCGCCGCTGCGACGCGTTCCGCCTCCGTAGCGTTCGCGGTCATCGGCTTCTCGCAGAGCACATGCTTGCCCGCGGCGATCGCGGCGAGCGTCCATTCGGCGTGCAGCCCGTTCGGCAGCGGCACGTACACCGCGTCGAGCCGCGGGTCGGCGATCAGCTCGGCGTACGATGCGTACACCGTGGGGATCCGATGCCTGGCAGCGAACGCCGCGGCCCGGCCGCGGTCGCGGGCTGCGACCGCGGCGACTTCCACGCCGGGTACGACACGCGCTGGCTTGATCAATGCCGCCGGGGTGATGCGCGCCGCGCCGAGCACGCCGATCTTCACAGCCGCCACGCCGAGGACTCTAGGGGACGTTCCCAGGTTCCTGGACATTCCATGCCACGATTTGCGGGTGACGGGCCGATCATCGAGAGGGGCGTACCGGTGAAGAAGATCATCGGCTGGATCGTGCTCATTCTGATCCTCTTCTACATCGGCACGAACCCCGGCCCGGCGGCGGACATCGCACGCGGCATCGGCTCCGGCATCGCGAACGTGTTCCGCAACATCGGCGTGTTCTTCTCCAACCTCGCGACGTGACAGCGACGCCACCCACCCCGGGGGTAATTTGGCGGCCATGGCACGTGTCTTCGTCACCGGATCGGCCGACGGACTCGGGTTGATGGCGGCCCGGCTGCTGCTGGACGACGGCCACGACGTCACGCTGCACGCCCGCAGCGACGCGCGCGCCCGCGACGCCCGCCGCGCCGAGCCGCGCGCCAAGGCGATCCTGGTCGGTGAGCTCGCGCGCCTCGCCGACGTCCGGTCGCTGGCGGCCCGGGCGAACGAGTCGGGCCGCTTCGACGCGGTGATCCACAACGCCGCGATCGGCGACCGCGAGCCGCGCCGGGTCGAGACCGTGGACGGCGTCGAGCGCGTGTTCGCGGTCAACGTTCTGGCACCGTACCTGCTCACGGCGCTGATGACCCGGCCGGACCGGCTCGTCCACCTGAGCTCCGGCATGCATCAGGGCGGCCGCGCCGACGTGGACGACCCACAATGGACGACCCGGCGGTGGAACGGCGCGCAGGCCTACAGCGACAGCAAGCTGTACGACGTGGTGCTGGCGTTCGGGGTCGCCCGGCGCTGGCCGGACGTGCTGTCCAACGCGGTCGATCCCGGCTGGGTGGCCACGAGGATGGGCGGTGCGGGCGCGCCCGGCGACCTGTCCCAGGGGTCGGTCACCCAGGCGTGGCTGGCCACCAGCGACGATCCGGCCGCCACCGTGACCGCCGGCTACTTCTACCACCGCCGGCAGCGCGCGCCGCTGGCGGCCGCCACGCGTGCCGGGCTGCAGGACGCGTTGCTGGACTACTGCGCCTCGCTCACCGGTACGCCGTTGCCGGCCGCCTGAGCCGTGCGGATCGTCTGCGCCGGGCTGGCGACCGTCGACATCGTGTACCGCGCCGACCGGATCCCGGGCCCGGACGAGAAGGTTCAAGCCTCGTCGGCGGAGATCGCCGGCGGCGGGCCGGCCACGAACGCCGCGATCACCGCGGCCGCAGTGGGCGCCGAGGTCACCCTGGTCACGGCCGTGGGCGCGCATCCGCTGGGCGCGCTGATCCGGGCCGACCTGGCCGAACGCGGCGTCACGCTGCTGGACGCCACGCCGGACACCATGGAGCCGCCACCGGTGTCGGCCATCACGGTGCTCGCGGAAACCGGGCAGCGCACCATCGTCAGCCGCAACTTCGGGGACGCGGCGGTGCCCGTACCCGAAGGTCTTGATCGGGTCCTGGCGGACGCGGACGCTGTGCTGGTGGACGGGCATCACCCTGCGCTGGCCCTGTCTCTTATACACATCTGACGCTGCCGACGACGATCGA
>JBKOWB010000060.1:0-19173 GCA_046724195.1 Actinomycetota bacterium | reverse complement strand
GGCCGAAGGTCGCGGGGATGCCGGCGGCGGCCGCGGGAGGCCCGGCCGCCGGACCTGAGCTCGCCGACGTCTCACCACCTCCGGTCCGGACCGAGACGGACGATGCCCTGGCCCCGCCCGGCTATCACATCTACCGCCCGTCGTCGGCCACCAAGGGAAGCGGCAACGGAAGCACCGGCGGAAACGCCGACGGACGCGCGAACGGGACCGGCTCGCGCCCGACCCCTGGCGACCAGTGACCGAGCTGCTCATCGTGACCGCCGTCGCCGCGGAGGCCGATGCCGTGCGCGCCGGCGCAGACCTCGCCCGCGTCACGGTCGAGCCGGTCGGGGTGGGATCGGCGGCTGCGGCGGCCGCGACGGCCCGCCTGCTCACGCGGGCCGAAGCCGACGGCACGCCCTACCGTGCCGTCATCAGCGCCGGCATCGCGGGCGGCTTCCCCGGACACGCCGAGAGGGGCGCGACCGTGGTCGGCACCCGCAGCATCGCGGCCGACCTCGGCGCCGAGACGCCCGACGGCTTCCTCCCGGTCGAGGCGCTCGGCTTCGGCACCAGCATTCTCGAGGCCGACCCGGTGCTGCTCCGGGCGCTGGCGTCCGCATTGCCCGGATGCGTCGTCGGCGACATCCTCACGGTCAGCACCGTGACCGGTACCGCCGAGACCGCCTTGCGCCTGGCGGATCGCTTTCCGGCCGCGGCCGCGGAGGCGATGGAGGGGTACGGCGTCGGCACCGCCGCGATCGCGGCCGGCTACCCGTTCGCCGAGCTTCGGACGATCTCCAACCCGATCGGCCCGCGGGACCGCGCTACCTGGCACGTCGCGGAAGCGCTGGCCGCTCTCACCAACGCCGCCGCGCTGATCCGCCTCTGAACGCCGGTGTGGGGAGCGCGACAGCGGACGTGCCCGGGGGCGAACTAGCGTGGGGCACGTGGCGATTTCCCTGGCAGCTTCGCCCTGCCCCAACGACACGTTCGTGTTCCACGCGCTCGTGCACGGCCTGATACCCGGCGCGCCGCACGTTGACTTGACGTTCGCGGACGTGGATGTGACCAATACGGCCGCCGAGCGAGGCGAGTTCGACCTCGTCAAGGTGAGCTACGCGGCGCTGCCATGGCTGCTCGACCATTACGACCTGCTGCCCTGCGGCGGCGCGGTCGGCCGGGGCTGCGGCCCGCTGGTGCTGACCGCGGGCGACCGCGCGGACCTCGCCGGCGCCACCGTCGCCGTCCCGGGCGAGCGGACCACCGCCTACCTACTCTTCCGTCTCTGGTCCGCGGAGCGGCCGCCCGCCAGGATCGAGGTCGTCCCGTTCCACCAGATCATGCCGGGCGTGGCGGACGGCACATATGACGCCGGGCTAGTGATCCACGAGGCCCGTTTCACCTACCCGCGGTACGGCCTGACCGCGCTGGCCGACCTGGGCGAGTGGTGGGAGGGCGACACCGGCCTGCCGATCCCGCTCGGCGCGATCCTCGCCAAGAAGGGCGTCGTCGATGCCGACCGGGCAGCCGAGTGGATCCGTACGTCGGTGAGCATGGCCTGGGCCAACCCCGACGCGAGCCGCGCCTTCGTGCTCGCCAACGCGCAGGAGATGGAGCCCGATGTGGTGAAGCAGCACATCGAGCTGTACGTCAACGAGTTCACGCTGGACCTCGGCAAGGACGGATACGCCGCCGCCGAGGCCCTGCTGCGACGCGCGGCGGCGGCCGGGATCACGCCGGAAACGAAGAGCCTGACGCGCTAGACCTCGAGCTCGCGGGCCACCGCGTGGACCAGCTTCGCGATGTTCTGCGCGGTCCGCTTGTCCGGATACCGCCCCCGGCGCAGGTCGGGCTGTACCTTCGCTTCGAGCAGCTTGATCGTGTCTTCGATCAGTCCGTGCAGCTCGTCGGCCGGCCGGCGCCGCAGCTCGGCCACCGATGGCGGCGTGTCGAGGACCTTGACGCCGAGCGCCTGTGCGCCCTTGCGGCTGTCCACCACGCCGAACTCGATTCGCTGGCCCGCCTTCAGATCGGCCACTCCGGACGGCAGGGCGCCCTTGGGCAGAAACACGTCCCCACCCTCGTCACTGGTGACGAATCCGAATCCTTTCGTCGCGTCGTACCACTTCACTCGACCCGTGGGCACCGCTGACCTCAACTCATTCGCTGGAACTAGGTCTTTAAGGCTATCTACCCGCCCCGGCAGACCCAACCGCAATCCGGCCCAGCAACGCCGGGAAACCGGTGAGGTCGCCGAGCACGTACGAGGCGCCGGCGTCGCGTAGCTGGTCAGCCGTGCATGGGCCGGTAGCGACGCCGATGCCGGGGATCTGCGCGTTCTGCGCGGCGATCATGTCGGCCACGTGGTCGCCCACGTACCAGCGGGCTCCGTGCTCCACCAGCGCGGCGGCCTTGCCCGCGGCGAACAGATCTCCCGCTACCGCGTCGACCGTCATGCCCAGGTGCGCGAGGTGCAGCTCCGCTAGTCGGCCGATCTTCGAGGTCACTACCACGACACGCCATCCCCGCGCCCGGACCGCCGCCAGCGCCTCGACCGCGCCCGGCATGGGAACCGTCGGCGGGATGGCGTACTCGGGATAGAGCGCGCGGTACGCCGTCACCGCGCGCTCGACGTCCTCGGTCGGGAACCACTCCCGCAGCTCCTGGCGCAGCGGAGGCCCCAGCCGGGTCACCGCGAGGTCGGCGTCGACGAACACGCCGGTCCGCGCCGAGAGTGCGCGGTACGCCGCGGCGATGCCGGGCCGAGAGTCGATCAGGGTCATGTCCAGGTCGAACCCGACCGCGGGCGTCACGACGCGATGGCGGGCGTGTACGTCAAGTCATCGAAAGGCAGCGGAAAGGTCTGATCGTCACCGAACGGCGAAAGGGCGCCCGAGCGGTCCGCGGCCATCTCGGACACCGGCAGGCGGCCCTCCTTGGCCGGACGCGACCGGCCTGTCTCAGCGGCCGTAGCTTCGGGCACCGTGGTGCCTGGCATCTCGGCGTCTGGCGCCACGACTGTCCCCCTCCTCGCACCGGTCCGGCCCAGCCCCGGACCCGCCACCATCGTCCCACGGCGGCTAGCGTTGATGACAATGGCCACCAACTTCGTCGATCAACTCCGGTCGCTGCCCGACGAGGCGCTGGGCGCGCTGATCCAGCTGCGCCCCGACCTCGTCGTGCCCGTGCCGTCGGACATCTCCGCGCTGGCCGTACGCGCCCAGTCACGCGGCTCGGTCGCTCGCTGCCTTGACGCCCTGGACGAGTTCACGCTCCACATCCTCGACGCCGCCCGGCTGAGCCGCTCCCCCCAAACCGCCCTCACCTCGGTCGATGCGATCCTCGCGCTGGCCGTAGACACATCGCGCGACGAAGTCCGCGTCGCCATCGACCGGCTGCGCGCCCGGTTCCTGCTGCACGGACCACCGGAGGCGATGCAGGTGGTGGGCGCCGTGGACGAGGTCACGTCGCCGTACCCGGCCGGGTTGGGCCGCCCCGCCGATTACCTGGACGCCCAGACCGCGACCCTGTGCGCGGACAAGGCGAAGCTGCGCCGCACGGTGCTGGCCGCCCCGCCGGCCGCCCGTGCGGTGCTGGACCGCCTCGCCGCGGGACCGCCGATCGGCGCCCTGAACGGCCCCGCCGGGATGGCCGAGCCGGTGCGCTGGCTGGTGGACAGCCACGTGCTCGTGCCGGTCTCCGAAGCCGGCCGCGCGCCGCGACCGGACGGCGAGCTGGTCGAGCTGCCGCGCGAGGTCGGGCTGGTGCTGCGCCGGGACACCGGGCCGCTGGGCCTGTTGCGGCCGTACCCGCCGATCCCGGTCTCGCCCGTGCGGGACGTGAAGTCGATCGATTCGGCCGGCGCGGGCCAGGCCATGGAGGCCGTACGGACCACGGAGCTGCTGCTCGAGGCACTCGCGGTCGAGCCCGCGCCGGTGTTGCGCACCGGCGGGCTGGGCGTACGCGACCTCAAGCGGCTGGCTCGGGCCGCGAACGTCGACGAGCCGACCGCCGCCCTGCTGCTGGAGGTCGCGTACGCGGCCAGCCTGCTCGGTGAGGCGGACGCGACCGGCGTCTCCCGCGGCGTGACGGCGAGCCGCGCCTCCGGCGTCGCGGATGAGATCTTCCTGCCTACCGGCGCGTACGACCTGTGGCGGGCACTGAGCATCGCGCACCGCTGGGAGTCGCTGGTGCGGTCCTGGCTGGCGATGACCCGGCAGCCGGGGCTGGTCGGGCAGCGCGACGACCGTGACCGGCCGATCAACGCGCTCTCCCCCGAGGCTGGGCGGGCGGGCGCGCCGTCGGGCCGGCGGGAGGCGTTGACCGCGCTCGCGGAGCTGCCGCCCGGCACCGCGCCGGCCATCGACGACCTGCTGGGGCTACTCGCCTGGAAGTCGCCGCGGCGGGCCCGCGGCCGTGCGGCAACGCACCGGGACACGTTCGCCGGCGCCGCCGCGCTGGGTTGGACCGGCTTGGGAGCGATCACCTCGTACGCGCGGATGGTGTTGGACGACGCGACTCCCGACGATGCCGACCCGCTGGGCGTCCGTCCGGCTGTGCCATCCGCGTCCAGCGACGCTGTCCGGGCGCTCGACGCCCTGCTGCCCGCACCCGTCGATCATGTGCTCGTGCAGGCGGACCTGTCGGTTGTCGTGCCCGGGCCGCCCGAGCCGGAGCTGGCCGACGAGCTGGACGTGATCGCCGAGCAGGAATCCGCGAGCATGCACCGGGTGACCGCCACCAGCGTGCGGCGGGCGCTCGATGTGGGCTACCGCGCCGCCGACCTGCATGCGCTGTTCCAGCGGCGCTCGCGGACACCGGTGCCGCAGGCGCTGACCTACCTGGTCGACGACGTGGCCCGCAAGCACGGCGGGCTGCGAGCCGGCTCGGCGGCCTCCTACCTGCGCAGTGACGACGAGGCGCTGATCGCCGAGGCGCTGGCCGACAAGCGCCTTGCGGCACTGAGCCTGCGCCGGATCGCGCCGACCGTGCTGGTCAGCCCCTCCCCGGTGGCGAGACTGCTGGGGGCGCTGCGGGATGCGGGCTTCGCACCGGTCGCCGAGGACGCCGGCGGTGGCGCGGTCCTGTCCCGCCCGAAGGTCCGGCGTGCTCCCACCCGTACCCCCGCGTCCTCCCGGCTGGCCGACCAGGCCGGACCCCTGGCGCTCTCCGGACCACGGCTGGCCGGGGTGGTCGAGCAGATCCGCCGGGGCGACCGGCTGACGCGCGCCGCGCGCCGGGCGCCCGTCACGGTCCGCGCCGCGAGCGGCCAGGGGGTGCCTGGACTCACCCCCGTGCAGGCGCACAGCCAGGCCATGGCGGTGCTCCAGCAGGCGGTCCGCGACAAGGCCCGGGTCTGGGTGGGGTATGTCGACGCGCACGGCTCGAATCTGTCCCGGCTGGTCCGCCCGGTGTCGCTGAGCGCGGGATACCTGCGGGCGGAGGACGAGCGGACCGAGACGCTGCACACCTTCGCGTTGCACCGCATCACCGCGGCCGTCCCCGAGGAGCAGTAGGCGCATCACGGCCGTGTCAGACTGGAGGGTCGGATGTCGCCTTTCGAAAGGCCTTGATGGTGAGCGGCGGACCACTGATCGTGCAGTCGGACAAGACGCTTCTGCTGGAGGTGGACCACCCCGACGCGCAGGCGTGCCGGATGGCGATCGCCCCGTTCGCCGAGCTCGAGCGCTCGCCGGAGCACGTGCACACGTACCGGCTGACTCCGCTCGGGTTGTGGAACGCGCGGGCCGCGGGCCACGACGCCGAAGGCGTGGTCGACTCGCTGATCAAGTTCTCCCGCTACCCGGTGCCGCACGCGTTGCTGGTGGACGTGGCCGAGACCATGGACCGGTACGGCCGCCTGCAGCTCATCAACGACCCGAGTCACGGCCTCGTCCTGCGCGGCCTCGACCGCATCGTGCTGGTCGAGGTGGCGAAGAACAAGAAGCTGGCCGGCATGCTCGGCGGACGCATCGACGACGAGACGATCGCGGTACATGCCTCGGAGCGCGGCCGGCTGAAGCAGGCGCTGCTCAAGCTCGGCTGGCCCGCCGAAGACCTGGCCGGGTACGTGGACGGTGAGGCGCACGAGATCGCGCTGGCCGAGAACGGTTGGCACCTTCGCGCCTACCAGCGGGAAGCCGTCGACGGGTTCTGGGCCGGCGGGTCGGGGGTCGTGGTGCTGCCCTGTGGCGCCGGCAAGACGCTGGTCGGCGCGGCGGCCATGGCCACCGCCAAGGCGACGACGCTGATCCTGGTGACGACCACGGTGGCCGGTCGGCAGTGGAAGCGCGAGCTCGTCGCCCGCACATCGCTGACTCCGGACGAGATCGGCGAATACTCGGGCGAGCGCAAGGAGATCCGCCCGGTCACGATCGCGACGTACCAGGTCCTCACCACGCGGCGCGGCGGCGCGTTCACCCATCTCGATCTGTTCGGCGCGCGTGACTGGGGTCTGGTGATCTACGACGAAGTGCACCTGCTCCCCGCGCCGATCTTCCGCTTCACGGCCGACCTGCAGGCCCGCCGCCGGCTGGGCCTGACCGCGACGCTGGTCCGTGAGGACGGCCGCGAGGGCGACGTCTTCTCGCTGATCGGGCCCAAGCGTTACGACGCGCCGTGGAAGGACATCGAGGCGCAGGGCTGGATCGCACCGGCCGAGTGCACCGAGGTCCGGGTGACCCTGACGGACGCCGAGCGGATGGCGTACGCGGTCACCGACACCGACGAGCGCTACCGGGTCGCGGCGACCGCCCGTACCAAGCTGCCCGTGGTACGCGCGTTGCTGGAGAAACACGCCGGCGAGCAGACGCTGGTCATCGGCGGGTATATCGACCAGCTGCACGAGCTCGGCGAGTACCTCGACGCCCCGATCGTGCAGGGCTCGACCACGAACAAGGAGCGCGAGCGGCTGTTCGACGAGTTCCGTGCCGGCTCGCTGCGTACGCTGGTGATCTCGAAGGTGGGCAACTTCTCGATCGACCTGCCCGAGGCCGCGGTGGCGATCCAGGTGTCCGGCACGTTCGGCTCGCGGCAGGAGGAGGCGCAGCGTCTTGGGCGGGTGCTGCGCCCGAAGGCGGACGGACGGCAGGCGCACTTCTACACGGTGGTGTCCCGGGACACGATCGACACCGAGTATGCGTCCCACCGGCAGCGCTTCCTGGCCGAGCAGGGTTACGCGTACACGATCGTCGACGCCGACGACGTGCTCGGTCCGCCCCTTCCGCAGATCGACTGACGTCGTCGAACTCAGGGCACCGCCGGGCCCGGGGTCAGCAGATCCTCCAGTAGGTCGCCGTGCCGCTCCACCCGTTCCAGCACCTCGGCGGCCGGATACTGCTGTGCCGGCTCGTCCCCGGTCGCGACCGCCTCGACTTCTTCCCAGGTCAACGGTGTCGACGCGGTGGGCGTCGCCTGGGCCCGCAGCGAGTACGGCGCCACGGTCGTCTTCGCCGCGGCGTTCTGGCTCCAGTCGATGAAGACCTTTCCCGGCCGGATCGACTTGGCCATCCTGGCCGTGATCGACTTCGGCACCATGGCGGCCAGTTCCTCCGCGACCTTCTTCGCGTACGCGGAAACGACCTCCGAGTCCTGAGTTGCCGATATCGGGCAGGACAACTGCATGCCCTTCTTGCCGGACGTTTTCGGGTATGACGAGATGCCGTCCTCGGCGAGCCGATCCCGCATGAGTACCGCCACGCCGCAGCACTCCTTGAGGCCGGCCGGTGCCCCCGGATCCAGGTCGACGACCATCAGATCCGGTTCGCACCCGATCCGCCATTGTGGAGTGTGCAGTTCCAGCGCGGCGAGATTCGCGACCCAGACGAGCGTCGCCAACTCGTCCACCACCACGAAGTCGATGGTTTCCCGCGATTTCGTGGAGCCCGGCACGGGGAGGCGGGCGAGGCGTACCCAATCCGGCGTCCCGCCCGGTGCGTTCTTCTCGAAGAAATGCGCCCCGTCGACGCCGTTCGGATACCGGATCCGGGTCAGCGCCCGATCCTTCAGATGCGGCAGCAGCACCGGCGCGAGCCGCGTGTAGTAGTCGATGACCTCACCCTTGGTGAAGCCGGCCTGGGGATACATCAGCTTGTCCAGATTGGATAGTTCGAGGTCGCGCCCCTCGATCTGGACGGCGAACCGATCAGCCATCGTCCTCCTCCGCGCATTCCTGGGCCGTCTTGTCCGTGCGCAGCCGTACGAACCGCGGGAAGCGCAGCCTCCCGTCGGGCGTACGGTTGCCGTACCGGACCTCCACCACCAGCTGTGGCCGGACCCAATGGGCCTCGCGTGCATCTTCGCGCGGCACCTGGCCCTCCGCGAACGGAGACGACGGCACGGCCAGCGGCGACAGCAGCGACAGCAGCTTCGCCTCGGCGGCCGCGCCGATCCCGCCGCCGACCCGGCCCCGGAAGCGCAGCAGGCCATCCGGCCCGGGTACGCCGACGAGCAGGCCGCCGAGCTTGCGGGCCCCGGGACGCCAGCCGCCGATCACGTAGTCGCCGGTCCGGTCGAACTTCACCTTGATCCAGTCCGGCGACCGGGCGCCGGGCACGTACGCCGTGCTGAGCCGCTTGGCCACCACCCCCTCGAGGTGGTTCTCCCGCGCCGCGGCCTCCGTCGCCGCCCCGTCGAGGAAGACCGGAGGCACCATCCAGTGCGGCCCCGCGAGGTCGAGTTGTTCCAGGCGCTCGCGACGCGACGAGTACGGAAGGTCGAGCAGCGAGACTCCCCCGTACCGAAGAAGGTCGAAAATCATGTAGGTCACCGGCAGCGACGCGGCCAACCGCGCCGCCCGGCTCGGGTCCCGCACGTGCATCCGCTCGGCGAGGGCGGTGAACGACGGCCGCCCGGCCGCGTCGAGTACCACCATCTCGCCGTCGAGCAACGAGCCGTCCGGCAGGGAAAGACCCGAAATTTCGGGATATGCGGGCGTCACCGCCGCCCCAGAACGCGCCCACAACCGCGGTGGCCCGCCGGAGAATTGCGAAAGAACCCTGACCCCGTCCCACTTGAATTCGTAGGCCCAGCCCGGCCCAACCGGCAGCGTGCCCGCGGTCGCGAGCATCGGAGACAGCGGCGCACCAGGCACGAGATCAACCATAGGCAGGTTCGAACACCTTACGCAGGCGTCTCAGTGATGCAATCCTTGATCGGGGACGCTCACGCTGGGTAGGAGGCGATGATGCGAGCGATCTGGAAAGGCGCGGTCTCATTCGGCCTGGTGTCGATCGCCGTCAAGCTCTACTCGGCGACGGAGGAGAAGGACATCCGGTTCCATCAGGTGCACCGCACCGACGGCGGCCGGATCAAGTACAAGCGCACGTGTTCGATCGACGGCGAGGAGGTGACCTACGACGACATCGCCAAGGGTTACGACATCGGCGGCGGCGAGATGGTCATCCTCACCGACGAGGACTTCGCGGATTTGCCGCTGACCACCTCACGAGCGATCGACGTGCTGGAGTTCGTACCCGCCGACCAGATCGACCCGATCCTGTTCG
Organism: Actinomycetota bacterium; assembly: GCA_046724195.1. Taxonomy (GTDB): domain Bacteria; phylum Actinomycetota; class Actinomycetes; order Mycobacteriales; family Micromonosporaceae; genus Actinoplanes. The sequence continues at coordinate 9,688 of JBKOWB010000060.1, read as the reverse complement.
CGAAGGCGTACTACCTCGAGCCCGAAGGGCAGGCCGCCAAGCCGTACGTCCTGCTCCGGGATGCCCTGCGGGACGCGGACCGGGTCGCGATCGTCAAGATCGCGCTGCGCCAGCGCGAGCAGCTCGCGACGCTGCGTGTCCGCGACGACGTCCTCGTCCTGAACACCATGCTGTGGCCCGACGAGGTGCGCAATCCGGACTTCGGCTTCCTCGACGAGGACATCGAGACGCGCCCGGCCGAGCTTGCCATGGCCAGCTCGCTCATCGACTCGATGGCCGGGAGCTTCAAGCCCGACGAGTTCACCGACAACTACCGCGAAGCGCTGCAGGAGGTCATCGACGCCAAGATCGAGGGCCGCGAGATCGTCCAGCCCGAGGAGGCCGAGGAAGCGCCGGCCGCCGCGGTCGACCTGATGGCGGCGCTCAAGGCCTCCGTCGAAAGGGCCAAGAAGGCGCGCGGCGAGCCTCCCGAAGAACGGGCCCGTGCCATCGAGGCCACGCCGATCACCGCGGCCAAGTCGGCTTCTGCCGCGCCCACCAAGGCCACGAAGTCCACCGGCGCGAAGAAGGCCGCACCGGCGAAGAAGACCGCCGCGAAGAAGGCCACGCCCACCAAGTCCACCGACGGCGCGAAGAAGGCCACGCCCGCGAAGAAATCGGCCAAGAAGTCGGCCTGACTAGAGTTGCCCCGTGGCATTGGGGTGGGCTGAGTCGTATCTGGGTCGGGTCCGCAGGAGCGTGGGTGACAGCGACACCCTGCTGTTCGTGGGCGCCCGCGGCGTCGTCATCGATGACCAGCATCGCCTGCTGCTCATCCAGCGCTCCGACAATCACCGCTGGGCCATCCCGGCCGGCGCGATGGAGCTCGGCGAGAGCATCGAGGAGTGCGCGATCCGGGAGACGTTCGAGGAGACCGGGCTGCGAGCCACGTCGCTGACGCCGTTCGCGTTCTACACCAAGTACACGTACACCAACGAGTACGGGCACACGTACCAGCAGATCCTCATGTCCTTCCGGATCTACTCATGGGAAGGTGAGCTGGTCCGGCAGACCGAGGAGTCCATCGACGCGGCGTTCTTCCCGCTGGACGCGCTGCCCGGCCCAAAGTCGTTCATCCTCGACGAGACGCTGGCCGACCTGGCCGAGTTCGAGCGCACCGGGCGGCTCGTCCTCAAATAGCGTCGCGACCAGGCGCATCTGTGCGGCAGGATGCCGACCGTGACCGACCGACCCCGGCGGCGGCTGGGGCTGGACCTCACCCCGCTACGCACCTCGCGGGACTACCGTCTGGTCTTCGCGGGCGGTGCCGTGTCCGGTTTCGGCTCCTTCATCACCTACGTGACCATCCCGTTCCAGGTCGCCGCGATCACTCACGACCCGCTCATGGTCGGTCTCCTCGGCGTCTGCGAGCTCGTACCGATCCTGGTCATGGGATTCGTCGGCGGCGCCCTGGCCGACTTCCTGGACCGTCGCCTGCTGGTGCGCGGCGGCGAGTTCGCCCTGGCCGTGCTGTGCGCGATCCTGCTGATCAACTCGCTCTCCGACCGACCCCACCTGTGGCTCCTGTACGCGGTCGCGGCGCTCACCGCGGCCGTCGACGGCGTGCAGCGTCCGGCACTGGAGGCGATGGTCCCCAGACTCGTCACGCCGGAGGAAATTCCGGCGACCAGCGCGCTGCAGTCGCTGGGCATGCAGGTCGCCCAGCTCGCCGGCCCCGCTCTCGCCGGCATCCTCATCGCGACGGTCGACCTGGCCTGGGTGTACGCGTTCGACCTGGCCACGTTCGCGGTCTCGGTGACCTGCCTGACGCTGGTCAATGCGGTTCCGCCGCCACCGGCCGCTGACCGGCCATCGATACGGTCGGTGATCACCGGACTCAAGTACGCCCGCTCGCGCCCGGAACTGCTCGGCACCTACCTGGTCGACATCAACGCGATGTTCTTCGGCATGCCGCAGGCGCTGTATCCGTTCCTGGCCATCGGGCTGGGCGGTCCGAAGGTGCTCGGCCTGCTGTACGCCGCGCCCGCGGTCGGCTCGCTGCTGGCCACGATCGGCTCCCGCTGGACTGGACATGTATACCGGCACGGCCTCATGGTGATCATTTCGGCCGCGCTGTGGGGCGTCGGGATCGTCGGAGCCGGGCTGTCCGACGTGCTGTGGCTGACGCTGTCCTGCCTGGCGTTCGCGGGCGCCGCCGACATGGTCTCCGGCATCTTCCGGATGATCATCTGGAGCCAGACGATCCCCGATCACCTGCGCGGGCGGCTGGCCGGCATCGAGATGCTGTCATACACGACCGGACCGCTTTTAGGCCAGCTCCGTTCCGGGTTCATGGCGCGAACAAGACTGGGCGTTAGTGGCTCGATTTGGGTGGGCGGCGTGCTCTGCATTTTCGGCACTCTCGCGCTGGCGGTGGCGCTGCCGCGCTTCGTGGGCTACGACGGCAAGGACGGCATAACTCGCAAAAAGGCGGAGGACGAGGCCTGGCTGGCACGCTCGTAACGCACTTGTGGAAGCTGAGTGCTGTCAAACACGCCGTTTGACAGCACTCAGCTTCCACAAGTTCCGCCCGGCGGCGGAGCGGCGGCGGTTGACCAGCTCGCCGCCGTACCAGGCGCCGAACACCGCCGCGACCAGCGACAGCAGCTCGACCGCAATCAGGCCGCCACCGGCCACCCGGTCGGGGCTGCGCATCCGAAGCATGAGAATCACCGCGAACAAGATCAGCACGCCCATGTTGATCAGGACCAGCAGCACGCCCATCCGCTTCGCACGCGTGCGGTTGCGCACGAACATGAGGTCGATCGCGCTGGCGAGGCCGGCCAGCACGCCGCCGATCAGGCCAGCGACGATGTTCCAGTACGCCAGCACGCCGAGGATGTCCGGGCCACCGAGCAGATTGCCGATGTCGAAGAAGACGGCCATCATGAACAGTCCGAGCGGGAACATGACCAGCACTGGTTGGACAGCCTGGCCCGCGATCCGGAGTCGACTTTCCACTGGTGTTGATCAGCCTCCCCTGCTGCGACGGTGTGGCGCGTAAGCCGTTGTGTTTGGCATGCCCGGGGTTCAGGTCGGCAAAACGCGAGTGATCTCCGCTACGTCCGTCGAGGGCGTCTGCCGGTACCGCTATCTTCTTCGACCATGAAGATCGCTGCGCAGATCGCCGTGGGCCTCGTCGCCGCCATCCACGTGTACATCCTCGTCCTCGAGATGTTTCTGTGGCAGAGCGACCGCGCGCGAGCAGCCTTCGGGACCACACGCGAGTTCGCGGAGGCCAGCGCGGTGCTGGCCGCGAACCAGGGCCTCTACAACGGATTCCTGGCGGCCGGTCTCGCCTATGGTCTCATTGCCGACAGCCGGGCGTTCCAGATTTTCTTCCTATGCTGCGTCATCATCGCGGGCGTCTACGGCACCGTCACGGCCGCGCGCCGTATCCTGTTTGTGCAGGTCTTCCCCGGTGCGATCGCCCTGCTGCTGGTGCTGTTGCCCTAGCGCCTCGACTACCTCGAACCGAGTCGGCTTGTACGCAATCTGCAACATGGCAGGTTGAGTTGTAGCGGACCGCCGGGTGGCCATGCTTCACTTTACGGAGGCAACAAGGGGCGGAGCTGGAGGGAAGAAAGCAGAGGCACCCGGCGGCAACCGGGTGCCTTTGTCGCCTCTGCGGCGCCGCTCTGTCAAGCGGGATTCTCCTCTTCCGCACATCGTCACCCTGTTGCCTTCGTGGGGCAACAATGGGTGCGCCATGCGCGAACGCGCCTGCGGCCCAGGTCCGCCACGTGCGCCGCCCGCCCCGCTGGATACGTCGACTAGTCAGCTTGTACGCAATCTGCGATATGGCAGGTTGATGTGTGGCGTAGTGCCTGATCGCATGCTCTACTACAGATGGCAACAAGGCGGAATCGGAGAAGAAAGCACAGGGCACTCGGCGGCAACCGAGTGCCTTTGTCGCCTCCGGGACGCGGTTGTTGCGACCCAGCGAGGCGGGATTCTCCTCTTGCCAACGTCGGCTCCAGCATCCCCTCTCGCGCGGAGCAGTGGAGAGGAGTTCGCCATGAGCACACGCACCTACTACCGTGGGCCCGACGCTGTGGTGACCGACCAGTTCTTCGTCTGGCGTACCACGCCGACCAAGAGCTTCGTCATCCGTGATCTGCGCAACGTCGGCCTGGTCCGCGACATGGATCGGCTGCGCCCGTACACCGCACACGTGGCGGGCGGCGCCCTGGTCCTGGTCGGCGCGACATGGACGGTGCTGGGCACCCCGGCCGCATACGCCCTCGGCTTCCTGGCGGTCGCGCTGCCAACGACGTTCACGGTCGCCCGCCTGCGGATGCGGCCGAGGCGTTGGGAGCTGCGGGCGACGTACCGGGGAACCCGAGTGGTCCTCTACGCGTCCCCGGACGCCCGGGTGTTCAATCAGGTAGTGCGCGCCTTGCGCCGGGCCGTCGAGGATGCCCGCCCCCCAGTGGGTAATCATGACCTCGCGGCCGCCTGAGCCATCGACATCTCTCTTTGATCAAAGACGGGAAGTGGGGCTCGTCGTTCAGACAAGACAGTAGTAAGGTTTGCGCGACCTCGCTGGGTGCGACAACGCACTCAGCGAGGTGGCAGTATGACTCTCCGACGTTGAAGGATTCATGGCAGAGGGTGATTCGCCCACGGTTGCGCGCCGACGCGTACGCCTCGCGATCCGCGAGGCTCGCGACGCGGCCGGGCTCACCCAAAACCAGGTCGCCGAGGCAATGGAATGGTCGCATAGCAAGGTCATCCGGATCGAAAGCGGCGAAGTCAGCATCGCTCCGAACGACCTTCGGCCGTTGATGAGCTATCTCGGAATCAAGGATCGTGCGGTCACCGCCGCCCTGCTTGCCGATGCCCGGATCGCGCGCACCCGGCAGCGCCAGGCGTGGTATCAGAAGCCGGAATTCCGCGAACACATGAGCGATGCGCTTCGCCACCTCATCGAGTACGAGGTCGAGGCGACGGCAATGCGGTCCTACAGCGTTTACTATCCGCCCGGCCCGCTGCAGACTCCCGCGTATGCCGCGGCACTGACCGGCGCGTGGACCCACGAGATTCCGGCGGAGAGACTCGCCAAAATCGTTGAGGCGCGCCGCCTTCGGCACGAGATGATGCTGGGTCGCCTGGAGTCCATGCAGGTCTTCATGGTGCTGGACCAGTCGGTGTTCGAGCGCCAAATCGGCGGCCCGTCCGTCCTGGCCGAGCAGCTACAGGAGCTCCACGACCTGGCCAGCCGCGGCCTCGTCAACATCCGGATGCTGCCGTTCGACATGGATTCGCCGATCGCGAACAACGGAAGTTTCGACCTTCTCACCATCGGGGGCGAGAGTGGCGACGAGGTTCTGTACCGCGAGAACGGCCTCAGCGACGAACTGGTCGAGGATGTAGCCACAACGGCGCGGCACCGCGAACGCTTCGAGCAACTTTGGCAGGTGGCCAGAACGGAAGTCGACACAATCGACTTCATCAAGGGCCGCATTGAAACTCTGTTGACGAAAGTCTCGGGGCGCCAAAGTCAAGTGTAGTTGATGAGTACCTTTCAAATCCGGCCCTCTGCCTGAAAGAAGCCCACAGTGAGCGAGATGGACCCGCCGAAATGGCGTAAGAGCACCCGTTGTGCAAGCGGAACCTGCGTCGAAGTCGCCAGGGTCGACGATCAGTATCTGGTCCGTGACTCCAAGCGGCCCGAGATGGCTCCGCTGTCCTTCACGGAGGAGGAGTGGAACGCCTTCGTGGAAGGCGTGAAGGCGGGCGAGTTCCGCTTCTAAGCATGAACGCCCGTCGCTCTGCGTGCGGACGATCGTATCGATCGCACGCAGAGCTACCAATCGACTTCTACCTCCGTCGCTACCGCCTGTGGGCGTATCTGTGGAGGAAATCTGTCATTCTGCGCGAGGGGTGACTGTACAAATCAGGTATATGCCGCCATAGACATCAGGTTTCACGCTGTTCACGGATTTCATTCATGTCTGCTCCTGCAAGTGCTGGATCGGTTCGCTTACCGTTGGTTCGGAACCGTCACGGAGGAGCAACCCCATGACCAGGCCGACGGAACAGCCGAAGTGGCAGCGAAGTAGCGCATGCACCGCCGGGAGCTGTATCGAGGTCGCCAAGGACGGCGACCGGTACCTGATCCGCGACTCCCGGAACACCAGCACCGCCCCGCTGTCGTTCAGCACTGAAGAGTGGGACGCATTCGTGCATGGCGTCAAGGACGACGAGTTCAGCTTCTGAGCCGTAGCAAATGCTGACCTGCCCTTGCCCGCTGAGCCCGACCTCACTCGAAGGCATATTCCTGCCGCAGTCTCGACCGCGCCGATTGATGTCGGCGGTCGATCGACTGGGCTTCTACTGGGACGCGGTCGCCGGATGCGCGGAGCGAGCAACGCGACCGCCGAGGAGGCCCACCGCCGCGCGGATACCGGGGCGCCCGACCACGTTTGCCATGGACAGTTCGCCGCGGCAGAACGCCATGAAGGCACGCCAGCCCAGCGGCGTGGCCATTGCGGCATGCACCAGGTGGGGATGCTCGGCATAGACGCGGAGCAGCCGGCGCCCGGCGGTCATCTCGGGCACGAGGCGCTCGCCGACGGCTACGGCGTAGTCGCCGAGGGCCGACTCGTCCTGCCGCGCGGCGCGGGCCGCCACCTCGCCAGCCCACGTGCCGGAGCGGAGGGCGTAGCTGATGCCCTCCCGGGTCCACGGCTCGACCAGGCCGGCCGCATCGCCGACGACCAGGACCCGACCCTTGTGCAGCGGCGCGTCGTCCCGGCGGCAGCGGGTGAGATGACCAGAATCGCGGCGCACGGTCCGGTCGCCGAGACCGAGGTGGACGACCAGACGGGAGAGGTATTGCTTCGTGTCGGCGCCCTTGCCCTTCGCCATGATCACGCCGACGGTGAGCTCGTCGTCCTTGGGGAAGACCCAGCCGTACGAACCGGGGACGGGGCCCCAGTCGAGCAGGACCCGACCGCGCCATGCCCGGCGGTCGTGCTCCGTCGCGGCAAGCTCGACCTCGAGGCCAAGGTCCTGCTGATCGAACGTGACCCCGACGTATCGCGAGCTGATGCCGGCCGAGCCGTCGGCGCCGACGACGACGCTCGCGGTGACCTGGGAGCCGTCGGCCAGTGTGACCGAAACCGCGCCGGCGTCCTGGGCGATACCGCGTACCTGGGCGTTCTGGCGCACGGTAGCGCCGGCCTCGACGGCCGCCTTGTACCAGGCGAGGTCGAACTCGTCGCGCCGCACCATCGTCAGCAGCGGACGGCCACGTGCGTGCCGGGTGAACGCCCGGTGACCGTCGTCGGTGAACGTGACGGCGGCAACCGTGTCTCGCGCGGGTACCGCGATCTGCGACGTCGCGAGGGCGAGCGAGGTGCCGATCAGGCCGCCGCCGCAGGTCTTGTAGCGCGGATGCTCCGCCCGTTCCAACACGATCGGGCGCGCGCCGGCGGCTGCGGCCGCTCGCGCGGCGGAGAGGCCGCCTGGCCCACCGCCGATGACGGCCACATCCCAGTCCGGCTCAGCAACCACGACGGGCAGTCTAGCCAGACCGTCGTACGCCGGATCGTTATGTACGGTCGTATGCATGGTCGAGAAACCGTGCGCCCATTTAGGTTCGCCGGCCCGACACGGTCCGACGACGCCGATCCCCCACACCAGCACGGTCAACGCGTGACTGCGCCGGCCATGGTCCGGCCGCGCCGGCGCAACGATCCCGACCGCAAGACCCGCATCGTCGACGCGGCCATCGACATGATCGCTGGAGCCGATTCGCCGTGACGGTCGTCGACACCAGCCGCGATGTCCGTGCGGCTACCCGGGCCACCTACGTTGCGTTCATCGGCGCCGGCGTTGCGCTGGCATCCTGGGCCGCCCGCATCCCGCAGATCCGGGACGGGCTCCGGCTGACGCCGTCGCAGCTCGGGTTGGTGCTGCTGGCGATCGCCGCCGGCTCGATCGTGTCGCTGGTGCTTGCCGGGCAGATCGTGACGCATTTCGGTTCGCGACGGACCGTCACGGCGATGGCGGCACTGCTCGGCGTCTCCCTGACCGCCACCGCGGTCGGCTATCGGTACGGCGTAGCGCCGGTGGTCGTGAGCCTGGCGTTCTTCGGCTTCGCGAACGGCGCCTGGGACGTCGCGATGAACGTCCAGGGCACGATCGTCGAGCGGCGTCTGGGCCGGGCGATCATGCCACGGTTCCATGCCGGCTTCAGCGTGGGCACGGTCGGTGGGGCGCTCGTCAGCGCCGGCATCGTGGCGCTGCACGTACCGGTCACGGTGCACCTCATCGTGTCGGCTCTGGTCGTGGCCGCGGTCGTCATCCTGTCGGTGCGCTCGTTCGTCCCCGATGACAGTGCCGATGCCGCGCCCGTACCGGAAGGTGCGGCGACCGAGAGCGGTCTGCGGCGCGCGCTCGCCGCCTGGAGCGAGCCGCGGACCATCTTGATCGGGATCTTCGTCTTGGCGTTCGCGTTCACCGAGGGCGCCGGAGTCGACTGGATCAACGTCGCGGTCATCGACGACTACGGCGCGCCGGCGACCGTCGGCACGCTGGCGTTCGCGGTCTTTCTCGCGGCGATGACCGCCGGCCGGTGGTTCGGGCCGGCGTTGCTCGACAAGTACGGGCGGGTGCCCGTCGTCCGGGTTCTGGCCGCGATCAGCCTGGTTGGACTCGGGTTGTTCGTCGTCGGGCCGAACACGCCGATGGCGTTCCTCGGCGCGCTGTTCTGGGGTCTCGGAGCGTCGCTCGGCTTCCCGGTCGGGATGAGCGCCGCCGCGGATGATCCGGCCAAGGCGGCCGCGCGGGTGAGCGTGGTCGCCTCGATCGGATACTGCGCGTTCCTGGGTGGCCCGCCACTGATCGGCTTCCTCGGCGACCAGTTCACGGTCCGCAAGGCTCTACTCGCGGTGGCGGTGTTGCTGGCCGTGGCGATATCGGTGGCCGGGGCGATCCGGCCGCTGCGGCGATGAGGCCGGCGTCAGCAGCTGTTGAGCATGGTTTGCAGCGCGGACTTCTCAGACGACTGCAGCGTCAGGCCGTAGTAGTACTTCACGCCGATCCACATCCGGGCATAGGTGCAGCGGTACGACGTGACGGGTGGTTGCCAGGTCGATGGATCCTGGTCACCCTTCGCCTGGTTGACGTTGTCCGTCACGGCGATGAGCTGGGGCCGGGTGAGATCGTTCGCGAAGCTCTGGCGACGGCTCGTGGTCCAGGAGCTCGCCCCGGAGCGCCATGCCTCCGCGAGCGGGACGACGTGGTCGATGTCCACATCGGACGCCGCGGTCCAGGTCGCTCCGTCGTACGGGCTGTACCACCGGCCGGACGTGGCGGCGCACGAGCTGTCCGTGACCACGGAGGTGCCGTCCCGCTTGAGCACGGTCTCGCGGGTGTTGCAGGTGCCGCCGATCGTGATCCAGTGCGGGAACAGGTCCCGCGAGTATCCGGTCATCGATCCCTGTGCGGCGACGGTGAGCGTGCTGAGCTCGTACTGGGCGGTGGAGGCGGACGGAATATTGGGTGGAGTGGCGTACGCCGGGGTGGCCACGGCCAGCCCGGCGAACACGGCGGCAGCGAGGGCGAATCGCGTGAGGTGTCGCATGTGGTCCACGGTCCGGCCCGTGCGTGAACGCGCACATATCGATTTGATGGCCGT
>JBKOWB010000241.1:0-7177 GCA_046724195.1 Actinomycetota bacterium | reverse complement strand
AGGTCACCGTCCCGCGATGGCCGCGGACCAGTTCGCGGACGATCGCGAGACCGAGGCCGGATCCGCCGGCGTCCCGGGCCCGGGCGTCGTCCAGCCGGGTGAACCGATCGAACACCCGCTCGCGGTCCGCGGCGGGGATGCCGGGCCCGTCGTCGCAGATCGAGATCTTCTGGTACGCGCCGTCCGCCGCGACCGCCAGGCCGACCGTCTTCTCCGCGTACCGCACGGCATTGTCCAGCAGGTTGGCGACGACCCGGCTGAGCGCGTCCCGCTCCCCGACCACGTGCAGCGGCGCGGCGGGTCGCTCGTACCGTACGGCCGGGTACCGGGCGGCGACCTCGGCGAGCAGCTGGCCGAGCTCGACCTCCTCCTCGGTCGTCTGGGCCGGACGGGTTGCCGCGTCGTCCGCGCGGGCCAGGAGCAACAGGTCGGAGACGAGGCGACTGAGCCGATCCACGTCGGTGAGCAGGTCGTCGGTCAGCGCCGGCCAGTCCGTGGTGTCCGGAAGCCTCTGCGCCACCTCTAGCTCGGTACGCATGTTGGTCAGCGGGCTGCGCAGCTCATGTGCGGCATCCGCGACGAACGCGCGCTGTCGGGCCCGGGCCGCGTCGAGCCGGTGCAGCATGTCGTTGAGCGTGACGGCCAGGCGACGGATCTCGTCGCGCGAGTCGGGCACCGGCAGCCGGCCCGGGCGCGCGCCCCCGGTGATCTCCTCGGCGCCGGCGCGCAACGCCTCCACCGGGCGCAGCGCGGCGCCGAGCACCCGCCACGACACCGCCGCGAGCAGCGCCACCAGCAGTGGGAACGCGATCAGCAGCGTGATCCTGAGCAGGCGCACGCCCTCGCTGACGTCGGCGGTCGAGCGGGCCACCAGCACGTACACGGGATCGGTCGGCGGCCCGGCCGCGACCGCGACCACGCGCGCCTCGCCCTCGAGCCCGATCCGGTCTCCGGGTATGACCATGCCCTGGCGGTCGGCCAGGCCGCGCAGCTCGCCCGGATAGAGGATCGGCACGAGCCGGTCGGCGGTGGCCGAGCCCGCGCGGACCCGGCCCTGCGCATCGACCACCTGGACCTGCACGCCCGGGCTCACCGGGATGGGCTGGCTCAGCGAGCCCTGGTTGACGAGCCTCGCGACGCCGTCGGCGGTGTCGAGCACCTCCGTGTTCACGGCCCGCAGCAGGGCGAAGTTGAGCACGGCCACGAGCAGCACGCCGCCGGCGGCGAGCCCGACGGCGAGCGCGACCACGGAGACCAGCAGCAGCCGTGCGCGCAGGCTGAGGCGACGCAGCCGGCCCATCTAGGTGGCCGGTACGGCGGCGAGCCGGTAACCCGCCCCGCGGACCGTCTCCAGCCGCTCCCGGCCGATCTTGCGGCGCAGGTAGCCGACATACACCTCGACCGCGTTCGGCGCGGTGTCGAGCGCGGCGTCCCACACGTGGTCGAGCAGTTCCGTCTTGGACACCACCTCGCCGGGGCGGCGCAGCAGGTACTCCAGGAGCGTGAACTCGCGCGCGGTGAGCGTCACCTCGGTGCCCGCGACGGCGACCCGTCGCCGCGCCGGGTCGAGCTCGATGTCGCCGTGGTTCAGCACGGCCGGACGCTCGGGAACGCCGCGGCGCAGCAGCGCGCGCAGCCGGGCCAGCAGCACCACATAGGAGAACGGCTTGGTGAGGTAGTCGTCGGCGCCGCAGTCGAGCCCGTCGGCCTGGTCGTACTCGCCGTCCTTGGCGGAGAGCATGAGCACCGGCAGCCAGCGCTGCTCGGCGCGCAGTTGCCGCACGATCCGGTATCCGGACAGCCGGGGCAGCATCACATCGAGGATCATCGCGTCGTACCCGCCGTGCCGGGCCAGCTCGAGCCCGTCCAGGCCGTCGCCGGACACGTCCACCGCGAAGCCCTCGGCCTGCAGGCCGCGCTGCAACGCGGCGGCGAGCCGCGCCTCGTCCTCCACCACCAGCAACCGCACCTCACCACGATCCCATGCCGGCGGTGCCCCTAGGGGATGTTCTCAGCTCGGTCACAGCGCGCCCGGCGCAGGATGGGTCGCAAGACAACGGGAGGTGGACATCGTGAGTGTGTTCAGGTCGAGGCCGGCGCTGCGCTGGCTCGTTCCGTCGGCCGCGGCGGTGCTGGTGATCGGGGGTGGCGCGGCCGCCGGCACGCTCGTGGCGAGCGCGGATCCGGCTCTACCGGAACGCAGCGCGGCGCAGTTGCTGGTCGATGTGCAGAACGCGAAGGTCGACGGGTTCTCCGGCACGATCGTGGAGTCGGCGGATCTCGGCCTGCCGTCGCTGCCGGGGGTCACGAGCGGCGAGGGCAGTGCCGATCTGACCAAGCTCATCGCGGGCAGCAACACCGCGCGGGTCTGGTACGCGGGCCAGGACAAGGTCCGGCTCGCCGTGCTGGGGACGCTGGGCGAGACGGACGTCATCCGCAACGGCACAGACGTGTGGGTGTGGCGCAGCTCCGACAACAGCGCGATGCACCGGACGATCCGGGCGGACGCCGCCGGTCACGAGCCCACCGCGCTGCCGAGCGGCGTGCCGTCGACGCCGCAGGAAGCCGCGGACGCGGCGCTGAAGGCGATCGATCCGACCACGAAGGTCAGCACGACGGGCTCGGCGAAGGTGGCCGGCCGGGACGCATACGAGCTGGTACTCGCGCCGCGGGACACCGCGTCGCTGATCGGGCAGGTACGCCTCGCGATCGACGCCAAGGAGCACATCCCGCTGCGCGTCGACGTGTACGCCAAGGACGCGAACAACCCCGCCGTCCGGGTGGCGTTCCAACAGATCAGTTTCGCCGTACCGGACGCGCAGCAGTTCAAGTTCAACCCGCCGCCGGGCGCGAAGGTGACCACGGAGAAGCCGCCGTCGGGCGTCACCGAGCAAGTCAAGCCGGACGCCAAGCCCGGAGCCAAGCTGGACCCGAAGACCATGGACAAGCTTGACCCGAAGACCAGGGCCCTGCTGGAGGAGAAGGCCAGGATCAAGGCGGGCGAGACGACCGCGGGCAAGCCGTCCGCCGCGGACGGCGAGCCGACCGTCGTAGGGAAGGGCTGGACATCGGTGCTGGTGGCCAAGATGCCCGCGAACAGCGCCGCCGACGGCGGAAACAAGGAAGCTCAGCAGCTCACCGGCGTGCTGAACAGCCTGCCGAAGGTCAGCGGCAGCTGGGGCAGCGGTCACCTGCTGACGAGTTCCCTGTTCAGCGCGCTCATCACCGACGACGGCCGGATCCTGGTCGGCGCGGTGGCTCCCGAGAAGCTCTACGAGGTCGCGGGCAAGTGACCGATCTCGCGATCGAGTCGGAGCACTTGACGAAGCGGTTCGGCCGCCAGGTCGCGGTGGAAGCCGTCGACCTGGCGGTCCCGCGTGGCGCGGTGTACGGATTCCTCGGCCCGAACGGCTCCGGCAAGACCACCACGATCCGGATGCTGCTCGGGCTGATCCGGCCCACGGCGGGCGAGCACCGGATGCTCGGCGAGGCGATGCCGGACCGGGCCGCACGGGTGCTGCCGAGGGTCGGTGCGCTGGTCGAGGGTCCGGCGTTCCACCCGTATCTGTCGGGGCGGGACAACCTGCGCCGGATAGACGCGGCCGACCGTACCGCCGAACCTCGGACCGCGGACGCCCGCATCGCCGCGGCGCTCGACCGGGTGGGGTTGTCCGCTGCCGCAGGGAAGCGGTACCGCCGTTACTCGCTCGGCATGAAGCAGCGCCTGGCCATCGCCGCGGCCTTGCTCAAGCCGCGCGAGCTGCTGGTACTGGACGAGCCGACGAACGGCCTCGACCCGCAGGGTACGCGCGAGGTGCGCGCGCTGGTCGCCGCGGTGGCCGCGGAGGGCGCGACCGTGCTGCTGAGCACGCACCTGCTGGCCGAGGTCGAACAGGTCTGCACGCACGTCGGCGTCATGCACCGCGGCCACCTCGTCGCGCAGGCGCCGCTTGCCGAGCTGCGCGCGGACGCCGCGCCGCGCGCGCGGGTCCTCACGGACCAGCCGGCGGACGCGGTGCGGGTGCTGCGCGCGCTCGGCCTCACCGAGATCGCGCAAACGGCGGCCGAGGCCTCCGGACAGCTGGGCGGGGTCGCACCGGAGAAGGTGGTCGCGGCACTGGTGAACGACGGCGTTCCGGTACGCGGATTCGCGATCGAGGCGCCCAGCCTGGAGGACGTCTTCGTCGGCCTGACCGGGAGAGGCTTCGATGTCAGCGGTTGATCTCGCCCCTGCGGTGCCGGTCCGGCGGGTGTCCAGCCGGTTCCTGCGATCCGAGGTACGGCTCATCATGGTCCGGCGGCGCAACCAGGCCGGCCTGGCCGCGCTGGCGGCCGTACCGATCGTCATCGCGGTAGCGACGAAGCTCGCCGGCCCGGGCGACGGCGACGGCGGCGGACCGAACTTCTTCGCGCAGATCACCGGCAACGGCTTCTTCGTCGCGCTCGCCGCGCTGGGCGTCGAGCTGGTGCTGTTCCTGCCGATCGCGATCGCCATGGTGTCCGGCGACGCCATCGCCGGCGAGGCCAACGTCGGCACGCTCCGCTACCTGCTCACCGTACCGGCGGGACGGACCCGGGTGCTGGCGATCAAGTACGCGGGCATAGTGTTCGGCGCGTTCCTCGCACCGCTGGTCGTCGCGACGTCGGGCCTGGTCGCCGGCCTGATCCTGTTCGGTGGCGGCGACGTCACCCTGCTGTCGGGCAGCCAGGTCGGCTTCGGCGAGGGGCTCCTGCGACTCCTCGGAGTCTGCCTGTACCTGGGCGTGTGCCTGTCGGCGCTGGGCGCGGTGGGCCTGTTCGTCTCCACGCTGACGGAGCAACCCATGGGCGCGGCGATCGCGCTCACCATGCTCAGCGTGGCGAGCGTGATCCTCAGTCAGATACCCCAGGTGGACTGGCTGCACCCGTACCTGCTGACGCAGCACTGGCAGGACTTCGGCGAGCTACTGCGGGATCCGGTGTCGCTGGGCGCGCTGCGTCCCGGCCTGCTGTCCGCCGGCGCGTACATCGTGATCTTCCTGTCGGCGGCATGGGCCCGCTTCTCGGGCCGCGACGTCACGAGCTGACTCCGGGGCGGCCGAGGACTTCCATCGAAGCCTGAAAGAAGGGATGCTAGGGCGGCGTCAAATCATCCCCATCGATGCCCGCCCCCACGGAGTTCACGTGCTTCGAAGACTGCTCGCCGCGCTGGCTTCCGCCGTCCTGGCCACCACGGTCCTCACCTCCACGTCCGCCCACGCCGCCGACCAGCCCTGGATGAACACCGCCCTGTCTCCCACCGACCGCGCGAACCTGCTGCTCGCGGCCATGACTCAGGCCGAGAAGCTGACCATGCTGCACGGCGGTTCCTCGTGCGGCTACGTCGGCTGCGTCAACGGCAACACCCGGCTCGGCATCCCCGCCCTGCACCTGCAGGACGGGCCGGTCGGCGTCGGCGACGGCGTCACCGGCGTCACCCAGCTCGCCGCCCCGGTCGCCGGCGCGGCGTCCTGGGACACCAATCTCATGAGGCAGTACGGCCAGACGCTCGGCGCCGAGCAGTGGGGCAAGGGCACCAACGTGGTGCTCGCCCCGACCATCAACATCGTCCGCGACCCGCGCTGGGGACGGGCGTTCGAGTCGTTCGGCGAAGACCCCTACCTGGCCGCGCAGATGGGCGCCGCCGACATCCAGGGCATCCAGAGCCAGGGCCCGATGGCGCAGGTCAAGCACTACGCCGTCTACAACCAGGAGACCCGGCGCAACACCACCGCCGACAACGCCATCGTCTCCGACCGGACCGAGCGGGAGATCTACCTGCCGGCGTTCGAGACGTCGGTGAAGGCGGGCGGCGCGGACTCGGCGATGTGCTCCTACTCGGCGGTCAACGGGCCGTTCGCCTGCGAGAACGGGCCGCTGCAGAACCAGATCCTCAAGAGCGAGTGGGGTTTCGACGGCTTCATCACGTCGGACTGGGGCGCCACCCACTCCACCGTCGCGTCCGCGAACAACGGCCTCGACATGGAGATGCCCGGCAGCGACTACTACGGCAGCGCGCTGACCACGGCGGTCTCCAGCGGCCAGGTCGCGCAGGCGACCATCGACGATCACGTCCGGCGCATCCTCACGCCGATGTTCCGGCGCGGCCTGTTCGACCGCGCCCAGACCGGCAACCTCAACGCGACCGTCACCTCCGCGGCGCACACCGCGCTGGCCCGGCAGGTCGCCGCGCAGGGCAGCGTGCTGCTGAAGAATGCCGACGCGATCCTGCCGATCGCGGCGGGCACGCAGTCCATCGCGGTCATCGGTACGGGCGGCGGCAGCGCGCCCATGTATCAGGGCGGCGGTAGCGCCGGGGTGAACCCGTCCGGCTCGGTCAGCCCGCTGCAGGGCATCCAGGCCCGGGCCGGCTCGGGCGTCACGGTGACGTACTCACCGGGCATGGCCGGCGGTGCGATCACCGGTCTCGGTGGCAAGTGCGTCGACGTCGCCGGCGCGAACTCGGCGAACGGCACCGCGATCCCGCTGTACGACTGCAACGGCACCGGCGCCCAGAACTGGACCGTCGGCTCGGACGGCACCCTCCGCGCGCTGGGCAAGTGCATGGACGTGACCGCCGCGTCCACCGCCAACGGCGCCAAGGTGCAGCTGTACGAATGCAACGGCACCCATGCGCAGACGTGGGCCTCGTCGAACGGCACCCTGATCAACACCGGCTCCGGGAAATGCCTCGACGCGACCGGGAACAGTTCGGCGAACGGCACCCCGCTGCAGATCTGGACCTGCGGCACCGGAGCGAACCAGAAGTGGACGCTGCCCAGCGGCTCCGGCCACGACCAGGCCGTGGCCGCGGCCCGGGCCGCGAACCTGGCGGTCGTGTTCGTGAACTGGTTCGAGTCGGAGGGCAGCGACCTGTCCGACATCAGCCTGCCCGCGGACCAGAACCAGCTCGTCGCCGACGTCGCCGCGGCCAACCCGAACACGGTGGTCGTGGTCAACAGCGGCTCGGCGGTGGCGATGCCATGGGCCGGCTCGGTGCGCGGCATCGTCGAGGCGTGGTACCCGGGCCAGCAGTACGGCACGGCGCTGGCGTCGCTGCTGTGGGGCGACGTGAACCCGTCCGGCAAGCTACCCGTCACGTTCCCGGTGTCGCTGTCCGACGTGCCGGCCCGGACCGTCGCCCAGTGGCCCGGCCAGA
>JBKOWB010000374.1:0-6805 GCA_046724195.1 Actinomycetota bacterium | reverse complement strand
AAAAGAGCCGTCCGGCTTCCGGTCGGCCGATCCCGCGCTCTTCGACGGCTGCGCCTGGGTGCTCTGCCTGGAGCCGGGTCGGACGAGCCTGTCCGACTGGTTGGCGCTGGCCGAGTTGTTCACCGGTCTCGGCGCCCGCGTGGTGCCGGCCACGGCGGACGAGCACGACCGGGCAGTGGCGGCGGCCAGCCACGTACCCCATTTGGTGGCCGCGGCCCTGACCACGGCCGTGACCGGCGACCCGCTGGCCGTGGCGCTGGCCGCGGGCTCCTTCCGGGACGGCACGCGGGTGGCCGCGACCCGTCCCGAGCTGGTCGCCGCGATGTGCGGCGGCAACGCCCCTGCGGTCGGGCCCGCGCTCGACGCCGTACGCGCGACGCTGGACGACCTGCGCGCCGCGCTCGATGCGCCCGATCCGGTGGCCGCGTTACGCCCGCTCCTCGCACCCGCGAGTGCCGCCCGCGCGGCGTGGCCGCCCGTTCCGGGCGAGCAGGCCGAGCTGCCCGCGCGATCCGATGTGCTTCTCCGGCTCGGTCGGGTCGGCGGGTGGGTCACGGCGCTCGACCAGGAACGGCGAAAGGTGGTGGCAATGCGGCCGGAAACTGGCCGCAATCGTTCCTAGAGTTCGAGGCGGCGGAGATACAAGGACCGAAGGAGGCGCGTCATGCCAGCTCAGGTCGGTGCTATCGGCAACGAGCAGGAGGGTCTGCTCGGCTACCTCGCCCACATGCGGTACGTCATCAAGCTGACCGGTTTTGGGCTCACACCGGAGCAGTTGCGCGCCACCCCGAGCGCCAGCGAGCTCAGCGTGGGCGGCCTCATCAAGCACTGCGCATCGACCGAGGAGGGCTGGATCTCCACGGTTCGCGGCGAGCCCCAGACCGTCGACTACCGTGCGTACGCGAAGAACTTCCGGCTCGCCGACGGCGAGACCATCGAGGACGTGTTCGCGCGCTACGACCGGGCCGCCGAACGCACCGAGAAGACGGTCGCGGAGATCGGCGACCTCGGCTACTCGATCCCGATTGACCACTCCGTGCCGTGGAACCGCACGGACCTCGACCACTGGACGCTGCGCTGGGTCCTGCTCCATCTCATCCAGGAGACCGCACGGCACGCGGGGCACGCCGATATCGTCCGCGAGTCGATCGACGGCGCGACCGCGTACCCGCTCCTGGCCGCGGCCGAGGGTTGGCCGGAGTCCGAGTGGCTGAAGCCCTGGAAGCCGCCCGCCTAGGGTTTCTCCCCGCGGTCGAGGCGGATCACCCGACGCTCGGTGACGATCGCGGTGACCAGGTCATGCGGCGTGACGTCGAAGGCTGGGTTGACCGCGTCCGAGAATGTCGTGACCTCGGCGGCGCCGCGGTCCTCGATCTGGACCGCGGCGCCGTCGGGCGTGTCGGCGTCCAGCGTCGACTCCGGCGCGACCACCACGAACGGCAGGCCTGCGCGCCGCGCTCCGAGCGCGTGCGCGTACGTACCGATCTTGTTGACCACGTCGCCGTTCGCGCAGACCCGGTCCGCGCCGAGGATGACCGCGTCCACCTCACCGCGCGCCATCAGGAACGGACCCGCCGAATCGACCGCGACTTTGAACTCGACCCCCCATTGCGCCAGCTCCCACGCCGTCAGCCGCGCGCCCTGTAGCAGCGGGCGGGTCTCGCTGGCGATCACGCCGTCCAGCGCGCCACGCCGGTGCAGCTCCCCGATCACCCCGAGCGCGGTGCCGAGGGTCACCGTCGCGAGCCCTCCGGTGTTGCAATGCGTCAGGAGCCGTAGCCGCTCGCCGCACAGCTCGACCATCAGGTCCGCGCCGCGTACGGCCATCGCCCCGGACGCGGCGACCTCCTCGTCGCGCACGAGGCGTGCCTCGGCCAGCACGGCGTCGAAACCCTCGGGCAGCCGCGCCGCTGCCCGCCGCGCGCCGCGGCCCAGGTTCACCGCCGTCGGGCGCGCTCCGTCAATCCGTCGTACGGCGTCAGCCAAGCCCGATGCGTCCGAGGCGAACTCCCGGGCCGCCAGCGCGACCCCGAACGCCCCGGCGACGCCGAGCGCGGGCGCCCCGCGTACCGAAAGGGACCGGATCGCGGCGATCAGGTCGTCGACCGTGGTGATCCGCAGGATCCGCACGTCGATGGGCAGTGCGGTCTGATCGATGATCTCGATCCCGTCGCCGACCCAGTCGATCGTCCGCACCGGGCCACCCTATCGGGCCGTGGACTAGGTTGGTCTTGTGAGCGCTCGGGATCCCGTCGTCGATCTGCGCCGGATCGCGTTCCTGCTGGAGCGCGCGAACGAGGCCACCTACCGGGTACGGGCGTTCCGCTCGGCGGCCGCGACCGTCGCCGCGCTCCCGCCCGACGAGCTGGCCGCGCGGGCCGAGGCGGGCACGCTGTCGGAGCTGTCCGGCGTCGGCGACGTCACGGCCCGATGCGTCGCCGAGTCGCTGGCCGGCGAGGAGCCGGTCTACCTACGCCGGCTGGGGGCTACCGAGGGTACCGATCTGCAAGGCGCGGCCGGCGCGTTGCGGGCGGCTCTGCGCGGCGACTGTCACCTCCACTCGGACTGGTCGGACGGCGGCTCGCCGATCGAAGAGATGGCGCTGGCCGCGGTCGAGCTCGGCCACGAATACATGGTGCTGACCGACCATTCCCCGCGGCTGACCGTGGCCCGCGGCCTGCCGCCGGCCCGGCTGCGGCGCCAGCTCGACTACGTCGCCACGCTGAACGAGGCGTTGCCGGACGGCTTCCGCATCCTCACCGGCATCGAAGTCGACATCCTGGACGACGGCACGCTCGACCAGGAGGACGCTCTGCTGGAACGCCTCGACGTCGTGGTCGGCTCGGTGCACGGCAACCTGCGCGACGACTCGTCGAGGATGACCCGGCGGATGCTGGCCGCGATCGCGAACCCGCACCTCGACATCCTCGGGCACATGACCGGGCGCAAGGTCTCGGCGGCCGGCTCGGGCGACCGGGCGCACCGGGCCGGCCGCACCCGTCCGCCGAGCGATTTCGACCTGGAGAAGGTGCTCGCGGCGTGCGTCGAACACCACAAGGCAGTGGAGATCAACTGCCGGCCGGACCGGCTGGATCCGCCGAAGCGGATGCTGCGCGTGGCGGTCGAAACGGGCTGCCTGTTCAGCATCGACACGGACGCACACGCGCCGGGCCAGCTGGATTGGTTGCGCTTCGGTTGCGAGCGTGCGGCGCTGTGCGGGGTGTCGGCCGCCTCCGTGGTCAACACCTGGCCGGCGGAGCGGCTGCTGGAGTGGACGAGCTCCCACAAGTGAAACGCATTGTCCCGTAGGGTCGGTGGGGTGGGACATGTTGATGACCTTGCCGACCGCTACGTCGATGAGTGGGCTGTGCTCAACCCGACCGGTGCCACGTTCGTGGGTATCCCCGGCCACGACGACAAGCTCGACGATCTCTCGCCCGAAGGCTTCGAGGCCCAAGCCGAGCTGACCCGGCGTACGCTCGCCGAGCTCGACGTCACCGAGCCCGAGACCGAGTCGGAGCAGGTGGCCAAGGACGCGATGCTGGAGCGGCTCGGCCTCGAACTGGCGCGGTACGACGCGGGCTACACGGCCAGCGAGATCAGCGTTATCTCGAGCGGGCTGCACGGCCTTCGGATGGTCTTCGACCTCATGCCGACCGACGGCGAGGAGCCGGTGTCCAACATCGCCAAGCGCCTCGGCGCTTTTCCTGCGGCGGTGGAGCAGTACAAGCAGACGCTGCGCGAGGCGGCCGACGCGGGCCACGTAAGCGCGCGCGCTCAGATGCTGGCCGTCGCCGAGCAGTGCGACGCGTGGACCGACCCGGCCCGGGACAACTTCTTCCACGCCCTCGCCGATCGGATCCACGCGAGCGGCGCGCTCGAGGCCGAGTTGCGCCGGGGCGCCGCCGCGGCCACCGCCGCGACGGCCGGATTCGGCGAGTTCCTGCGTACGGAGCTCGCCCCGCGTGGCCGGGACAAGGAAGCCGCAGGCCCCGAGCGGTACGCGCTGGCGTCGCAGTACTTCCTGGGCGCGAAGGTGGATCAGCTGGAGACGTACGCCTGGGGCTTCGAGGAGCTGCTCCGGCTGGAGAACGAGATGCGAGCGGTGTCCGCCCAGATCGCCGGGCCGGGCGCCAACGTCGACGAGGCGGTGGCCCTGCTGGACGCGGACCCGAAGCGGCACATCGCCGGCAAGGACGAGTTCCGCGACTGGATGCAGGCGCTCGCCGACAAGGCGATCGAGGAGCTGAACGGCGTCCACTTCGACATTCCCGAGAAGATGCGCAAGCTGGAGTGCCGCATCGCGCCGACCAGCGACGGCGCGATCTACTACACGGCGCCGAGCGAAGACTTCTCCCGTCCCGGCCGGATGTGGTGGGCGGTCCCCGAGGGCGATGACGAGTTCGCCACCTGGAAAGAGGTCACGACGGTCTACCACGAGGGCGTGCCCGGCCATCACCTGCAGATCGGGCAGACCCACCTCCGCGCCGAGTTCCTCAACCGCTGGCAGCGCCTGCTGTGTTGGTGTTCCGGCCACGGTGAGGGCTGGGCGCTCTACGCGGAGCGTTTGATGGACGACCTGGGATACCTCGCCGACCCCGGCGACAAGCTGGGCATGCTCGACGGGCAGGCGCTGCGCGCGACCCGGGTCATCGTCGACATCGGCATGCACCTCGAGCTGGAGATCCCCCGCGACAATCCGTTCGGCTTCCACCCCGGCGAGCGATGGACGCCGGAGTTGGGCTGGGAATTCCTGCGTGCACATTGCCGGATCTCCAACGAGATACTGCGCTTTGAGTGGAAACGTTACTTGGGATGGCCGGGGCAGGCGCCGTCGTACAAGATCGGCGAGCGGATCTGGCTACAGGCCCGCGACGAGGCGCGGCAGCGCAAAGGGGGCGATTTCGACCTCAAGGCGTTCCATCGCGATGCACTGAACCTCGGCTCACTCGGCCTCGACCCGCTCCGCAAGGCCCTCGGCCGGCTCTAAAACTCAGACTTCCCGCGGCTTGTCCCACTCAATGGGACAAGCCGCCATTTTTCACGTACATGAACGACTACTCTGCGCAACTTTTTGGCTCAAGGTAATTATCTGGCCACCATATGCTCTCGTCGATGGACGTCACGCACGGTGTCCATTGTAGAAAGCCTTGCGCTCACCCCATGTGGTCGTGAAACCTTTTTTCACGTACGTTTGCGGCACCGGCGTGCGCTGCGGCTTCTTCGCGACCGAGAACGTGAGGAGCCGCTACAACCACTCTGGCCTCGGCGCGTATCCCCCGATCAGCCGACAGAACTTCGACCCTTGGAAAGGGGTCACTTGACTGTTTCTCGGATAGATTGGCCCGGATCGGTGCGCCCGCACGGCTACGGAGGGTAGTCGCATGCCTGGCCCATCGCGCGTTCATGGCGGAGGACGAAGGTAATGGCAGTCTCGGTGGACAACCGACCAACCCGTTTGCGCTCTTTTCTCGCCGCCGTTGTTACGGTCTTGATCCTTGTGCCGGCGGGATACCTGTTCTACCGGGTGTGGGAGACCAACGACGACAAGCGGGACACCGCCAAGCTCGAACAGCTCGGCGTCGACTACCTGACGAATCTTGCGCCGCTCGTCGGCGCTCTCGCCGAAGCGCAGGCCGCGGCTATGCAGGGCGCTTCCGGGGCACCTGCCTCGCTGTCCGCGGCGGTGGCCCGGGTCGCCGCAGCCGACCAGCGCCTCGGCGGCGCATTGGGCACGCGGGAGCGCTGGACCGGCCTGCGCGACAAGATCGGTCAGCTGTCCGGTGTGGCCGGCAACCCGCTGAACGTCTATCAGGCCCACATGGAGGTCGGTGACCTCACGCTGGCGCTGTACGACGAGGTGCGCAACAACTCCACGCTGATCCGCGACCCCGACAACGACCTGTCGCATCTGCAGCAGGCCGTCGCGGTGGATCTTCCGACCGCGGTCGTGCAGGTGACCCGCATGGGCGTGCTGAGCCTCATGCTGGCGAACGTTCGGGGCTCGGCGAAGGACAAGGCCACCCAGCAGGCCATCCTCGGCCCGCAGCTCGGCGCCGCGGTGCAGTTCGTGAACTCGTCTGTGAACAACCTCACCGACGACCTGCAGGCAGCGGTCGACGACACGAACAGCGCGACGCTCAGCGGTGACCTGGTCACCGGCCTCGACTCGTTCCGGCGTGGCGTCGAGTCGCTGACCCGCGGCGCCAACCCGGGCGGCGCGCCGAACGCGGCCACC
Organism: Actinomycetota bacterium; assembly: GCA_046724195.1. GTDB lineage: Bacteria > Actinomycetota > Actinomycetes > Mycobacteriales > Micromonosporaceae > Actinoplanes. The sequence goes on along the minus strand of JBKOWB010000374.1, from coordinate 567 downwards.
ATGGCCACGGCACAGACCGAGCTGCAGACGTCGGCGAACGGGCTCAACGGCCTCCTCCTCCGGGAGATGAACGGCCTGCTCAAGGACCGCATCGACAACCTGGACACCCAGCGGTTCGAGGCCCTGCTCGCGGCGGGCGTGGCGGTGCTCCTGACGCTGATGTCCCTCGTCCTGTGGCTTACCGGCCGCCGTCGCCGCCGCCGGTCACCGCTGAGCGGTGACAGCATGCGCGACATGCCCGTCCGGCAGGGCGGACACGAGCCGGGCTACGCCAATTTCACCGACCCGGCGCCGTTGTACGGCGAGGTCAACCCGACACGGCGGGAGCGATCCGGTGCTCTTCGGTAGGCTTCGCATCCAGGGCAAGCTCGCCCTGCTGGTGCTCATACCACTTCTCGGCGTCGTCGCACTCAGCGTGCCGATCATCGCGAACCGCATCCAGGCCGCCCGCGACGCACAGGACATGGCGGACACCGTCGAGCTGGCCACCCAGGTCGGTTCGGCAGTGCAGGAGCTTCAGGAGGAGCGCCTGCTCTCGACCGGTTACCTGCTCGGCATGGTCCAGGC
>JBKOWB010000327.1:0-12779 GCA_046724195.1 Actinomycetota bacterium | reverse complement strand
CCCCGGCCGCGACGACCGCCGCGGTCCGGGCGGCGGCCTGCCCCCGCCACTCGCCGGACGCGCCGGCCACGAGCGGCACGCCCGGACACGCCTCGCGTACCGCCGCCACGAGCTCGACCCGCTCCGGATCGGAGAGCGTGGCCGCCTCGCCGGTGCTGCCGGCCACCACCACCGCGCGGATCCCGTACGTCACGAGGCGGGCGGCGTGCGCGGCGGTGTCCTTGACGGCCACCGCCCCGTCGTCGTCGAACAGCGTCACCAGCGCCACCGCCGGCCCGGTCCACAGCACACTCCCCATGCGCCGATTCTCCCTCGCGCCGGGTCGCCCTAATCTGAGCACTGCTGTGTGTGCGTCTAGCGCCCCTATACGGCGCTAAACGCACACGCAGAACGGATAGTGCAGCAAGATCCTCCGGTACAACCGGCGGCGAAGGTCTCCGCCGCCCGTTTGTGCCTGCCCGGCACGGTGACGCCGCGCTGAGGCGGTCGAAGGGCATGCCATTTTGCAGGTCGAAGTCGTGGGTTTAGGATTTTCTCAACCTGACCACCGGGAGGGCGGAATGGAATGGGAGATCTTGATGACCTCCCAGGTAGAGGCGTTCCTGGACGACCTGTACGAGAACGACCGCGAGAGCCATCGACTCGTCAACCAGGCGATCCTGGTTCTCGAGTGCAATGGGCCAGCCGAAGGACGTCCGCTCGTCGATGTGGTGACGGCCTCTCGGATATCGAACATGAAGGAGCTACGACCGCCCTCGACCGAGCGGACCGAGATCCGGATCCTGTTCGTCTTTGACCCGTGGCGGTCGGCCGTGTTGCTGGTGGCTGGCGACAAGTCAGGTCGCTGGAAGCAATGGTATCGACAGGCGATACCCGAGGCGGAGCATCTTTACGAGACGTACGCAAAAGAGCGCCGAGAGGAGAAACGACATGACTGAGATGCGGCGCTGGCGCGACACCGATCATCTGGAGCGGGCCGTCGAGACCGCAGGCGGTCAGGATGCGTTCGACGCGGCGATCGGCCGCATGCTTGACGAAACGCGGGGATGGCGCCTCGCCGACATGCGCAAGCGACGCGGTCTTACCCAAGAACAAGTAGCCGAGCGCATGAAGATCTCTGCGTCGCGGGTGTCGCAGATCGAATCGGGTGATCTGTCGACGCAGGATGTCCTCACTCGCTACATCTCGGCGCTCGGCGGCACCCTCAAGCTCATCGCCGACTTTGGCGATGAGCAGCTTAAGGTCGCCTGACCGCAGCGCCCGCTTCGCGTCCCGCCCAGATCGGCCCTGCTCGGTCCGGGATGCGGCCTTGGTCTGAGGGCCGCCGCGGAGGCGTTGCGGCTTGGTCCGGGACACCTCGGGTCAGCGGGCACGGCCCTCGGCGAGCATCTCGACCGACTTGGTTACGCGGCGGGCGCGCGTCTCCGGCGTCTTCGCGCCCTCGATCTGCAGGACGTGCCACTGCTTGTTGCTGTGGGACAGGCCGTCCCAGAAGGACTTCGCGGCCGGGTTGCGCTCCAGCGCGGCCGCAAGATCATCCGGTACGGTGAGCGTCCGCTCGGCCGTGTCCAGTTCGACGTTCACGTCCAGGACGTCGCCGCCCGCGACGCCCGCCGCGTCGCGGCGTTCGGCGCTCACACCCAGCCAGTAGCTGCCGCCCATCTTGGCGATCGACGAGCGGAACTCGTAGCCGTTCATGGTCGCGACGACCTTGGGGTGACCACCGCCGCCGAGGCCGTCGACGATCTCCTGCGGTACCTCGAACCCGGTCGCGTTGCCGCCGACCCGCTGTAGCTCAGCGCGGAACTTCATGCGGTCACCATATGCGCGCCGGCGGCCGGATGTTTCAGGCCGAGTCGGCGTCCGCGGGTCCGGACAGGCCGGCCTTCTCGTCGCGCTCGGCCCATTCCAGCAGTGGCCGCAGCGTGAACGCCGTGTCGTCGATGCCGGCATGCAGGTCGCCGACCGCGGCGAAGCGCGGCGGCACGGTCTCGATGGTGAAGTCGCGCGGATGCACGTCGCGGATCTCGTCCCAGGTGATCGGCGTCGACACGGTCGCGTCCGGCACGCCGCGCACCGAGTACGCGCTCGCGATCGTGTGGTCGCGGGCGTTCTGGTTGTAGTCGATGAACAGCTTCTCGGGGTCGCGGTCCTTGCGCCACCACGTGGTGGTCACGTCCTCGGGCGCGCGGCGTTCGACCTCGCGGGCGAACGCGAGCGCCGCCCGGCGTACGTCACCGAAGCCCCACTCCGGTTTGATCCGTACGTAGACATGCAGCCCCTTGCCGCCCGAGGTCTTCGGGTAGCCGGTGATGCCCACCTCGTCGAGCACCTCGTGGGCGACTCCGGCGACCCGGCGCACGGTGTCGAACGTGCACTGCGGCATCGGATCCAGGTCGATGCGCCATTCGTCGGGGCGCTCGGTGTCCGCCCGGCGCGAGTTCCACGGATGGAACTCGACCGTGGACATCTGCACCGCCCAGATCACGTCGGCGAGCTGGGTGACGCAGAGTTCGTCCGCGTGCCGGCCGAATCGGGGGAACGTCACCCGGACGGTCTGCAGCCACGGCGGAGCGCCGTGCGGTATGCGCTTCTGGTGCACCTTCTCGCCGGTCAGCCCGTCCGGGAACCGGTGCAGCATGCACGGGCGCTCGCGCAACGCGCGGACGATCCCGTCGCCCACGGACATGTAGTAGTTGACCAGATCGAGCTTCGTCGCACCGATCTCCGGAAAGTAGACCCGGTCGGGATTCGACAACCGCACGGTATGGGGCCCGACCTCTATCTCCATCGAGGGTGACTTACTCGCACCGGCCATGATCTCAACCTAGCGCTTGGCCGAGAATTTGCGTCCCAGCGCCATGACTGCGTCCGCGCTGCGAAAGCCGAGGTTGCGCATCCTCCGGGAGAAACCGCTCGTGGTGTGGAACTGCGCCGCCGAACGCCGGGACGACAGCACGGCCTTGCGGCCGCGGGCCACGATGGCTGCCTCCGGGTCGTCCCGAACGCCTGCGAGAAACGCCGCGAGGTCCGTGGCATCCCGCATGCCCAGGTTCGCACCCTGCCCCTGGAACGGCAGCATCGGATGCGCGGCGTCCCCGATCAGCCAGACCCTCCCGTCGCGCACGTGGGTCAGCGGATCACGGTCGGCGTAGTCGCGCACCACCACAACAGCCGGGTCGATCCCCGCGACGATGGCCGGGATCGGGTCGTGCCAGCGGCGCGTGCGCTCGAGCAGCACGGCCGCCGGGTAGTTGATCAGAGTTTCAGATCCCGCGTGGATGGTCAGCGAAAGATGCACGCCCGAACGTTCGCGGTAGGCGAACACCGACGAGCCGTCGTCCCCGAGCGTCATGAAGTAGCCGCCGTCCAGCAGCGGATGGGCGAGGGGCGTCGAAGTGTCGCCGACGATCGCGCGCAAGCCGAACGGGTGCAGAGCGTCGCCGATCCACTCGGCCCTAGCGGCGGACCCGACGCCGTCCGCGGACACCAGCCAGTCGCCGACGGCCTCCTCGCCGTTTGCCAGCCATAGCACGACCCGGTCGCGGTCGCGGCGGAATCCGGCCGCGGCGGCGCCGTACCGGATCGGCACGTCCGGGGCCGCGGACCGCAGGGCCGCGCGCAAGGCGTCGCGGCGGACCCGCAGCGTCGTGTCCGCGTCTTCGACGCCAGACCGCGCACGCAGGGCCATCAGCTGCCGGCCGCGCTGGTCCAGGAACAGAAAATCCTGCACCGGTACGGCCTCCGCCGCGAGCGCTTCTAGCACGCCCAGTTCGCGCAGCACCGGGATGCCGCCGTCGCCCTTGAGCCCGATGCTGTAGCCCTGCGGCCGGTCCGCCCAGCTCAGGTCGCGTTCGAAGATCTCGACGTCGGCAGTCGGGTCCTTCCTGCGCAGCGCCGCCGCCAGGGTCAGGCCGCTGAGCCCGGCACCCACGATGAGGATTCGCATCCCCTGAGCGTGCCCCGAAAAGAGGCGTGGAGCGAGTGGCCGACGCCTTGACTTCACTCCTAAACTGCATACACTTTTGGCCAAGCGAGGCTGTATCCCACACCGCCGCGCTGGTCATGGACACCGCTGTCGTGGGGCTCGAAACCCCAAAGGCAGAGCCGTCCTCGCAGCGTCGCGTTCCTCGAAAGGTGATTTCCCGATGACTTCCACGATTTCCGGCGATCTGGCCGCCCGCCTGGTCGGGCAGCTGGGCGGCTTCCAGGGCGAAGTAATCACGCCCGAAGACGCCGAGTACGAGCAGGCGCGGCAGCTCTGGAACGCCATGATCGACAAGCGTCCCGGGCTGATCCTTCGGCCGGCGAATGTCGACGACGTGGTCATCGCGGTGAACCTGGCCCGCGAGCACGACCTCGCCCCGGCGGTCCGGGGCGGCGGGCACTCGGTGTCCGGCCGCGCGATGTCCGACGGCGGCCTCAACATCGACCTGCGCAACCTGCGCGAGGTGACGGTCGACCTCGAGAACCGTCTCGCCCACGTGGGCGGCGGCTGCCTGCTCGGCGACATCGACGCGGCCACCGGACCGCACGCGATGATCGTGCCGGCCGGCATCATGTCCGAGACCGGCGTCGCCGGCCTGTCGCTCGGCGGCGGCATCGGCTGGTTCTCCCGCAAGCACGGCCTCACCTGCGACAACTTCGTCTCGTTGCAGGTCGTGCTGGCCAGCGGCGAGGTCGTCGAGGCCTCCGAGACGTCCCACCCCGACCTGTTCTGGGCGCTGCGGGGCGGTGGCGGCACGTTCGGCATCGTCACCCGGTTCACCTACCGGACGTACGACTTCGGGCCGAGCATGCGCATCGGCGTCTCGCTCTACCAGCCGGACGACGCTGCCGCGGCGCTGCGCGAGTACGCCAAGATCTACCCGACGCTCGGTCGTGACGTCGGCTGGCACGCCGCGTTCAAGCCGGAGATGTCGCGGCTGCCGTTCGTGCCGCCGGAGCTGGTCGGCAAGCCGCTGCTGATGCTGATCGGCATGTACCTCGAGGACGCCGAGGCCCCCGAGGGCGTCGCGCTGATCGACCGGCTCACCAGCGTCGGCAACCCGTGCGTCAAGGCCTCGACCGTGCTGCCGTTCGGCGCCGGCGTGCAGCACCTGATCGACGAGGACTTCCGCGACGGGCACCGGTACTACACCAAGGAGGCCCACCTCGAGGAGCTGGCCGACGAGGCCATCGACAAGCTCGTCGAGTTCTGGCGCGCGATGCCGCCGGGACTCGGCGGCGAGGTGGAGATCCTCGGCCTCGGCGGCGCGATCGGCGACGTCGCGGAGGACGCCAGCGCGTTCTCCAACCGCCATTACCTGATGTGGCTCAACTTCGCGATGGCGTGGGACGACCCGGCGAACGACGAGGACTTCATGGAACGCAGCCGGGCCATCGTGCGCGACCTGCAGCCCTGGGTCGGCAAGGGCGTCTACCTCAACATGCTCAACGTCGACGAGCTGGACCGCGTCGTCGAGGCGTTCGGCCGGGAGAAGTACGAACGTCTCGGCCGGATCAAGGCGGAGTACGACCCGGCGAACCTCTTCCGCACCGGCTACCCCATCACCCCCCTGTCCTAGGAGCGCTGCCATGAGAGACGTCAACGAGATCTTCGCCGACATCGACTCGATGATCGCGGACAAGTTCCTCGCCCACCTGACCGAGGACGTGGTGTTCCGGTTCGGCAACGGCGACCCGATCGTGGGCCACGCCGCCGTCCGGGAGGCCGTCAACGGCTTCTGGGCCACCATCAACGGCATGCACCACCACCCGCTCAAGACCTACGACATAGGCGACACGACGATCGCCCAGCTCGACGTGGAGTACGAACGGCTGGACGGCAAGTCGGTGACCGTCCCGAACGCCGACGTTCTGATCTTCGAGGGCGACCGGGTCAAGAACTGGCAGATCTACATCGACCTCGCGCCGGTGTTCGCACCATGATCGAGCTCGTCGACATCGCGTACGTCCGTTCCGGTGTCGCCGACCTCGACAAGGCCCTGGCTTTCGCGACGGACATCGTCGGCCTGCAACTCGCGGATCCGGTCGGCGGCGACCGGATCGCCCACCTGCGGGCCGACTCCCGGCACCACTGCCTGGCGCTGGAGGAGGGAGTCTCCGGGGTCATCGCCTCCGGATTCCAGGTGGTCGACGAGGATGCGCTGACGACGGCCGAGACCGAGCTGGAACGCGCCGGCATCACGGTGCGGCGGGGCGACCCGGCCGCGGCCCGGTCGCGGCGGGTCCGGCAGTTCATCGGCTTCGACGATCCGTTCGGCAACCGCCTCGAGCTGGTCTGCCAGCAGGAGACGGTCACCCGCCCGGTGGAGTTCACCCGGCACGCCGGCATCACCGAGTTCGGCCACCTCTGCCTCGATGCTCCGGACGTGTATGAGGCCTACCGGTTCTGGAGCACCCGCTTCAACGCGCGGGTCTCCGACTGGATCGGCGACAAGGCGTGCCTCATGCGGATCGACCCGGTGCACCACAAGCTCGCGGTGTTCCAGGCCGGAGGCCCCGGCCTCTGCCACATGAACTTCCAGGTCGAGACCATCGACGACGTGTTCCGCAACTGGCACTTTTTGGTCGAGCACGGCGTCGAGATCGAGATGGGCCCGGGCCGGCACCCGCAGTCGACCGCGGTCTTCCTCTACTTCCTCGGCCCCGAGGGCTTCACGTACGAGTACTCGTTCGGCGTACGGCGCATCGATGACGAGGCGGCGTGGCGGCCCCGCACGTTCGACCCGGACGAGCGCGGTTCGATCGACATGTGGCTCGGCCCGACCCGCCGTACCACCAGCCAGCCCCAGCGCCCGTCCTGAGGAGGTCCCGTGACCATGCCTGCCCCGGACACCGTCGACGTCGGCGGCGTCGCGACCGCCGTGCTCGACACCGGCCCGGCCGGCGACGCTCCCCCGGTCCTGCTCTTGCACGGATCCGGGCCGGGGGTGAGCGCCACGGCCAACTGGCGCCCGATCATCCGGATCCTCGCCAAAACCCGCCGGGTGATCGCGCCGGACCAGCTCGGGTTCGGGGGTACGGCGACCGGCGAGCCGCGCACCTACGGCCGTACGGCGTGGACCGCACACGCCCTGCGATTGCTCGACACGCTCGACGTTCCCGAGGTCGACATCATCGGCAACTCGATGGGCGGAGCGATCGCGCTGTCAATCGCGACCGCGCGGCCCGCCGCCGTCCGGCGCATCGTGCTCATGGGGACGATGGGCGTGGCCATGGCGCTGCCCGACGGCCTCAACCGGGTCTGGGCGTACGAACCCAGCGTCGACGGCATGCGCGAGGTCATCGAGCTGTTCGCGTACGACCGGTCGCTCGTCACCGACGAGCTCATCGAGATGCGCTACCAGTCCAGCAGGAACCCGCCGGTCCGCGACTCCTGGCACGCGATGTTTCCGCCGCCGCGCCAGCGCTGGGTGGACGACCTGGCGCTGTCGGGGGCGGAGCTGTCGGCCATCCGGCAGCCGGTGCTCATGGTGCATGGCCGGGACGACAACGTGGTGCCGTGGCAGCGGTCCTCGCTGCCGCTCGTCGACCTGCTGCCGGACGTACGGCTACACGTCATCGGCCGCTGCGGGCACTGGACGATGATCGAGAAGACGGCCGACTTCCTGGCGGTGGTCGAGCCGTTCCTGGCGTGACGACACCTACGCCGCGGTGGTGGTCAGCTGGTCCCGGTCCACCAGTGCGAGCGCGTGCGGCACCGAGGTGATCTCGTACTGCGGGGCGCAGTCGGTCAACACCCGCTCGGCCGTACGGGCCAGGTGGTGCGCCAACCCGGTCAGCGCGGCGCGGCGATCGCGGGCCACGATCGCGTCGAGGATCGCGGTGTGCTCGACGTCGCCCGCGGCCTGCCAGTTGCCCGGCTCGGAGAGCTGGTAGATGCGGATGTAGCGCACCGACCGGTCCGCGTACGCGGTCAGCTGCCGCTGCATCGCCTCGCCGACCCCGGTGTACATCAGGCGGTGGAACTGCGCATGCTTGGTGAACCAGCTGGAGACGTCGCCCTGCTTGGCCGCGACGCGCATGTCCTTGAGCAGGCCACGGGCGAAGCGCGCCTCGGCGGCCGAGAAGGTGTCGATGGTCATGGACAGCGCCACGGTCTCCAGCACGATCCGGCTCGCGTACAGATCGTCCAGCTCTTTGGGGTCGAGGCCGGCCACCCGGGTGCGCTGGTTCGGCTCGATCTCGACCAGGCCCTCTTCCTGCAGCATGCGCAGCACCTCGCGCAGCGGCGTCCGGCTCACGCCGAGCTGCTCGGCGAGCGCCACCTGGGACAGCTTCGTGCCCGGCTCCAGGGTGCCGTCGAGGATGCACTCGCGCAGGTAGGCGTGCAGGGCCGGGATGGCTTGGCGGATCTCGGGCAGGTGCACCTTGGCGAGCTGCGGTGCGGGGGCTGCGGTTCTCGGCATGGATGCATTATCCCCGATGCGGCGAGATAACTGCATACACCCTCGTCGTGGAAACAAAGTCTTGACGGCGGCGGAAAACTGCATACAGTTTTGGCATGGGACCGGATCGCGGTGCGTTGCTCGGGCGGGACTACTGGCTGGTGCTCTCCACGCCGAAACCGGCCACCACGGCCGCGGACGTCGAGCGCCACGTCGACGCTCACCTGGCGTGGTTGCTGGCGCTCGAGGCCGACGGCGTGGCGTTCATGTCCGGACCGCTCACCAGCGGACCGGGCGTAGGCCCCGGCTCCGGCATCACCGTGCTACGGGCGGACAGCGCGGAAGAGGCGGCGAAGATCGCCGCGACCGACCCGTTCGTCACCGCCGGCCTGCGCACCGCTGAGGTGTTCGGCTGGCGGGTCAACGAGGGCGCGATACAGCTGCGGGTCTCGCTCGGGACCGGCACATACACGTGGGGCTGAGGAGGGTGCTGCGGTGACAAACGTCGGGATCATCGGGCTCGGCAAGATGGGCATGCCGATTGCGCGCAATCTGATGGCTAAGGGCTTCGGCGTGACCGGCTTCCGGCGTACGCCCTCGGACGAGCTAGCCGCCGCCGGCGGAACATCGGCGGAGTCCCCGGCCGACGTGGCCTCCCGGGCCGACGTGCTGCTGTCCATCCTGCCGGACGCCGCAGCCGTCGAGGAGGTCGTCTGCGGGCCGTTCGGGACGCTGCAATCGATGCGCCTGGGGACTGTGCACATCGAGATGAGCACGGTCGACGTGGCGCGGAAGTCGAAGGTCCGCGACGCGGTCCGCGCGGCGGGTGGCGACATGCTGGACGCGCCGATCAGCGGCAGCCCGCACATGGTAGAGCCGAGGCTGGCCACCACGTTCGCATCCGGGGACGCGGAATCGGTCGAGAGGGTGCGGCCGGTCCTCGAGGCCATCTCCGGCCCGTGGGTCTACGCCGGCGTGTTCGGCGCCGGCGCCAGCCTCAAGTACGTCTCCTGCATGCTGATGGCCGTACACACCGTGGCCGCGGCGGAGGCGCTCGCGTTCGCCCAGCGCAGCGGCCTCGATCTCGAGCTGGTGCAGCGCACGCTGGACAACTCGATCGCCGCATCCGCTCTGCTGAAGCAGCGGGGACCGCTCATGCGGGAACGCCGCTACACCCCCGCGCCGGGACCGATCGCCACGCTGGAGCAGATCCTCGACCAGGTTTCGGACCTCGTCGGCGAGGCGGAGGCGCCGGCCTTCACGGCGGCCAAGACGGTCTTCGATCGGGCCATGGCGGCCGGCTGGGACCAGCTCGACATCTCCGCCGTGTACGACCAGATCACCGGCGCCGATGCGCTGACCGCCGCGAAGGAGCCGGCGTGAGCTTCTCGCTGGTCACCTACCGTACCGATGGAGAGCCGCAACTCGGCATCCGGCGCGCCGACGGTACGGTCCTCGCGCCGCCCGAGCTCAAGCAGTGGGCCGGCATGCTCGACCTGCTCGACGACTGGACCGCGGCGTCCGGCATCGTCGCCGCCCTGGCGCTCGACGAAGGACCGGCGGTGCCCGATCCCGAGCTGCTCGCGCCTGTCCGGTGGCCGCGCAAGGTGCTCTGTGCCGGGATCAACTACCGCAACCACATCCGCGAGATGGGCGGCGCCGAGCCGGACGGTAACTGGCGGCCGTTCTTCTTCATGAAGCCGCCGTCCACCACCGTCATCGGACCGGCGGACCCGATCGTCGTGCACGACGGCGCGAACGCCCGGTACGACTGGGAGGCGGAGCTCGCGGTCGTCATCGGCCTGGGCGGACGCGACATCGCGCCGGCCGACGCCCGCGCTCACATCGCCGGGTACGCCGTGTCCAACGACGTGACGGCGCGCGGCTACCACAAGCGCACGGGCGTACCGGTCGAGGCGTTCGTCTACGACTGGTTCGCCGCCAAGGCCATCGACGGCTCGCTGCCCATGGGTCCGGGCATCACGCCGGCGTTCGCCGTACCCGATCCGCACGACCTACGGCTGCGGCTGTGGGTCAACGATCAGCTGCAGCAGGACGAGTCCACCGCCGACATGATCTGCAGCATCGACGAGCTCGTGTCCGCCGCGAGCTCCATCGTCACGCTGGAGCCGGGCGACGTCATCTGCACCGGCACACCATCCGGCGTCGGCGCCGCCCGGGGCTTGTTCCTGCGCCCCGGCGATGTGGTCCGGGTCGCCGTGGACGGCCTCGGAGAGATCAGCAATCGCGTCATCGACGCGGAAGGAGAAGACCGATGATCTTCGTGTCGCACCGGTTGCCCGTGAACGCCCCGGGCCGCCCGCATCTCGACCGCTCCGCCGTCTGGGACGGCCTGGTCATGAAGGCCAACAACGCCCTGCCGTTCGTCCCGTCGATGACGTATTGCGAGGTGACGCAGCGGCTCTCCGACAATGTCTTCGACCGGGACATCGACTTCCGCGGCGACCGGATGACCGAGCGGATCACGCTCGAGCCGCGGCACCGCGTCGTGTTCACCCGGATCGCCGGCCCGGTCCTGGGCACCATCGCCAACGAGATCGAAGGCGACGACGAGGAGCTGTTCCTGCGCTTCAGCTTCGCGCTCGTGGTGGGCAACGTGGAAGGTGGATCGCCCGAGGAGCAGAAGTACGCGGACAGCATGACCGGCGATTACCTCAAGGCCGTCGAGGCGACGCTGACCGCGATGCGCAAGATCGCGGCCGGCGAGTCCATGCCAACGGCGGCTCGGTCGTGATGGGCCGGCTCGCGGATCGCACCGCCGTGGTGACGGGAGCGGCGAACGGCATCGGGCGCGTCTACGCGCAGCGGCTGGCCGCAGAGGGCGCGAACGTCGCGGTGCTCGACATCGCGGACGCGTCGGACACGATGGCCGACATCACGGCCGCGGGCGCCAAGGGTGTCGCCTTCGTCGTCGACGTGACGTCGGAGGACCAGGTGGCACGTGCCGCCAGCGACGTACGGGCGGCGCTGGGCACGGTCGACATCCTGGTCAACAACGCCGGCATCTACCCGAACCAGCCGTTCGAGCAGATGGCGTTCGCGGACTGGCAGCGCATCTTCGCGGTCAACGTGGACTCGATGTTTCTGACCGCGCAAGCGTTCGCGCCGCAGCTGAAGGCGAACGGCCGCGGCCGTATCATCAACATGACGTCCAACTGTGTCGGCCTGGTCATCCCAGGTTTCACGCACTACATCGCCACGAAGATGGCCGTCATCGGCCTGACCCGCGGCCTGGCGACCGAGCTGGCGGAGTTCGGCATCACGGCCAACGCCATCGGCCCATCGCTGGTCCGCACGGCCACCACCGAGGCGGGGCCGGAGGTGTTCTTCGAGGTGGTGCCGCAGATGCAGGCGATCAAGCGGCTCCAGCTCCCCGCGGACCTGGCGGGAACGCTGGTGTTCCTGGCCTCGGACGACGCCGAATTCATCACCGGCCAGACGTTCTTCGTCGACGGAGGCCTCGTGCGCGCCGGCTGAGCGGGATCACGTGTGCGGCCAGGCGGAGGCGGCGCCGCACGGCCGCGTGCCGACACAACAGGCGGACACGGACCGCGTTTCGTCAGCGGGTACCGGTGACGAGCCGTTCCCGGTTGAACGTCGCCGACATGGCTCGCCAGCCGAGTCCGTCAAGGAGTAGCAGTGCCGCGGCAAGGCCGACAGCAAGGCCGGGAGTTACCGGGATTGTGTTGAACGCGATGAGCGATGTCACGGCCACCCCGGGGAGACTCGCGAGCATGCCGACTTGCTGCGCGACCCTGACGTCGTTCGATCTCGCGGAGATCCCAAGGCAGATCCAGATCGACCAGGCGGCGAGGAGCGGCGTGAAGAGCACCTGAGCGAGAATCTGCGGCCATCGCAGCAGAGCCGCCGCTACGGCCGGATGTGCGAAGAGCCCGACACAGGCGAGGAAGGCCGCGTAGACCGCGTACGCGACCCCGGTCGACGAGAATAGCGATGCCAGCGCCTTGCCCAGCAGAAACTCCTCGCGACGGACCGGAGTCGTGAGCACCGGCTCGAGCGTGCCCTGCTGACGCTCGCCGACCACCGCGTAGCTGGCGCTCACTGCCGGGACGAGCGCCGGGATGCCCAGCATGTACAGCAGAAGATGCTCGTGCGCGAGGTCGTTCGATGCCGACGCTGGCAGGGCGAAAACGACGACAAGCGGTTGGATGACGAAGATCAGCGGGATGATCGCCATGGCCACGAAGACGAAGCCGTTGCGGCGGTACTCGCGGAACTCCTTGCGGACGATGGCCCGGATGCGCCTGGTACTCACGTTCATCTGCGTCCCGCCTCCTCGTCGGCCTCAGACGAGCTCGAGGTAGACGCTGTCTCTTATACACATCTGACGCTGCCGACGAGGTC